>JAISJS010000406.1 GCA_031261385.1 Treponema sp. | reverse complement strand
AGATGAAAAGGGCAATATTCATAAAGCCACGCTTTCCTTCCGCTGGCCGGTAAAACGGCCCATCGACTGTTTTGTCGAGCGGTATAAGCCCACGGAACCGATGGTTACCCGTGTCCGCCTTATCGACACGTTTTTCCCTGTTGCCCGCGGCGGCACCTATTGTATCCCCGGACCGTTTGGCGCCGGTAAAACGGTACTCCAGCAGATTACCAGCCAGCATGCGGACGTTGATATCGTAATACTGGCCGCCTGCGGTGAGCGCGCCGGTGAAGTCGTGGAAACCCTCAAGGAATTCCCCGAGCTTATGGATCCCAAAACCGGCCACTCCCTGATGGAGCGGACGATCATCATCTGTAATACCTCTTCAATGCCCGTCGCTTCCCGTGAAGCTTCGGTATATACCGCAGTCACCCTTGCCGAATATTATCGCCAGATGGGGCTTAACGTCCTCCTTTTGGCAGACTCCACGAGCCGCTGGGCACAGGCCATGCGGGAAATGTCCGGCCGCCTGGAGGAAATCCCCGGTGAGGAAGCGTTCCCCGCCTACCTTGAATCCACCATTGCAAGCTTCTATGAACGGGCAGGCACGGTGCGGCTTAAGGATGGTTCTGTCGGGTCGGTCACTATCGGCGGCACGGTTTCCCCCGCAGGCGGTAACTTTGAAGAACCGGTAACCCAGGCAACCTTAAAGGTTGTCGGCGCCTTCCACGGCCTTTCCCGCGAGCGTTCCGACGCCCGCAAGTTCCCTGCCATTCACCCGCTTGATTCCTGGTCAAAGTACAAGGGCATCATTCCTGCGGAAAAAGTTGAATATGCCCACAGCTTTATGGCGCGGGGCAGCGAAGTTGAGCAGATGATGAAGGTTGTCGGTGAGGAAGGCACCAGTATTGATGACTATGTAATCTTCCTTAAGGGCGATCTGCTGGATTCGGTGTACTTCCAGCAAAACTCCTTTGACGCGGTTGACGCCGCAGTCAGCCCGGAACGGCAGACCTATACGTTCAAGATCCTGCTTAAAATTATGGCGTCACAATTTACCTTTCCCGATAAAAACGAAGCCCGCAGCTGGTTCAACCGGCTCAGGCAGAAATTCCTGGACTTTAATGGTTCGGAATGGCAGAGCGAGCGGTTCAATTCCCTGGAAAAAGAGATTGAAGGCACGGTGACCGAACAATCCGGCGGGCTGGACAAAGCAGCAGAAAAAATCCTGGCGTAGGTAGGGGCGGAATAATGAATAAGGTATACAGCAAAATTGAATCGATAACCGGAAGCGTGATTACGGTCAAGGCCGAGGGCGTCCGCTACGGTGACCTTGCCGAGGTAGACACCGTGTTCGGTACCTCCCTTGCGGAAGTGAACCGTCTGGAAAACGACCTTGTGTCCCTCCAGGTATTTGCAGGAGGCAGGGGCATTTCAACCGGCGACACCATCCGTTTCCTCGGACACCCGATGCAGGTGTCCTTTTCGGAAAATCTGATGGGCAGGGTGTTCACCGGATCGGGGGACCCGCGTGACAAGGGGCCCGCCCTTCACGAAAACCTTATCCCGATTGGCGGCCCTTCGGTCAATCCCGCCAACCGTATCATCCCCCGGCGCATGATCCGTACCGGTATCCCGATGATCGACCTTTTCAATACCCTCGTGGTTTCCCAGAAGCTGCCGATTTTCTCCGTATCCGGGGAGCCGTACAACGAACTCCTTGCCCGCATTGCGATGCAGGCCGAAGTTGATGTAATCATTCTTGGGGGCATGGGTCTTAAATACGACGATTACCTGTTCTTTAAAGATACCCTCGAAGAAGGCGGCGCCCTGTCCCGTACCGTAATGTTCATCCACACGGCAAGCGACCCGACGGTTGAATGTCTCATGATTCCCGATATGTCTCTGGCCGTTGCCGAACAGTTTGCCCTTCAGGGAAAAGACGTTCTGGTACTGCTGACCGATATGACCAACTTTGCCGATGCGATGAAGGAAATCTCGATTATCCAGGAACAGGTTCCGTCAAACCGCGGTTATCCCGGCGACCTGTACAGCCAGCTTGCCAGCCGCTATGAAAAGGCCGTTGATTTTGCCGCAGGCGGCTCCATCACGATACTTGGCGTTACGACGATGCCCGGCGACGATGTGACCCACCCGGTGCCGGATAATACCGGGTACATCACCGAAGGCCAGTACTACCTTAAAAACGGACGCATTGAACCGTTCGGCTCCCTGTCACGGCTCAAGCAGCAGGTCAACGGTAAAACACGCCCCGACCACCGGGCCCTGATGGACGGCATGATCAAACTCTATTCCGCCTACAAGGACACCCTGGAGAAAAAGGCCATGGGCTTCATCATGACCGCCTGGGATGAAAAACTTCTTAAATACGGCATCAGTTTTGAAAAGAATATGATGGACCTCTCGGTCAATATCCCGCTGGAACGGGCGCTGGACCTGGGCTGGGAAATCCTTGCAGACTGTTTCAGCCCCGAAGAAACGGGACTGCGGACGGAACTTATTTCTAAATTCTGGCCTAAAAAGTAGTTGAGGAATTAATGGCGAAAATAAAGCTCACCAAAAATGAGCAGAAAAAACAAAAAGACTCCCTCAAAATGTATCAGCGGTATTTGCCGACCCTGATGCTCAAGAAGCAGCAGCTTCAGGCGGAGATACGGCTTACCGAGATCCGCGTTAAAGAACTTTTGGATGAAAAAACCCGTATCGATGATTCGTTTAAATCCTGGATTGCCGTTTATGGTGAAACGGGCTTTTTTAAAGCGGACCTTGTAAAAATATCAAGCCTCAGGACGGCCCAGGGGAATATTGCCGGTGTTGTCATCCCGATTTTCCAGGGCGCCGAATTTACCGTGGCGCCGTATGACCTTGTTACCAATCCGCTCTGGCTTGACCTTGCCGTGGAGCGTATGCAGCAGGTCCTGCTCCTCGACCTTGAGGCGCAGATTGTTGAGGAACAGCGGAAACGGCTGTCACAGGAATTGCGCATAACCACCCAGCGGGTAAACCTCTTTGAAAAGATCAAAATCCCCGAAACCAAATCCAATATCAAAAAAATTCAGGTATACCTCGGGGATCAGCAGACTGCCGCAGTCGTCCGGGGCAAAATAGCGAAACGCGGTCTTGCCAGGGCTGCGCAGGCGTCCCAGGGGGGCAGCAAATGATAGTACCCATGAAGAAAGTTTCCCTTGTGGTAATGGACAAGGATCGTGAAGCATCCCTTGAAAAGCTGCGTGAAATGGGACTGTTGCATCTGGAACGGAAAACGGTTTCCTCTGAATCCCTTACGAAACTTCTTGATCAAAAAAACCGGAGTGATACCGCCCTGGGGCTTCTCCGATCCTATGCGGTCAAAAAAAAGGCCAAGGGTAAGAAAACAGCCGGTGTAACTAATAGCCCGGAAAAAACGCCCGCCGGGAACACTGCCGGTGAATTTTATTCCAGTGACAGTGTTAATGAAGTAACTCCCCCCGATCCGGTTACCCGGGTTTTGGCCCTTGGCGAAGAAAAGAAAACCCTTCAGGAGCAGCTTGTAGCGCAGGTCAGGGAGCGGAGCCGCATCGAAAAATGGGGCAATTTTGATCCAAAAGCGTTTGCCGAATTTGCCGAAAAAGGCGTCATCCTTATCCCCTATGAGCTTGGCTCACAGGCGTATGAATCG
>JAISJS010000405.1 GCA_031261385.1 Treponema sp. | reverse complement strand
TTCTTCCGAACCCAGCGGCGCGCCATGAGCATCGGCGGTGTTTTCCCGGTGAGGAGATCCTTTCCCGATAATAGATTTAAGGATAATAAGGCTGGGTTTCTTCGTTTCGGCTTTGGCCTGAGCGGTGAGTTTTGCTATTTCCTCAAAATCGTACATGAAACCGTGAAGCACCTGCCAGCCGTAGGCCTCGTAACGTTTGGCAGTATCCTCGGTAAAGGCGAGCTCGGTGCTGCCGTCAATGGTGATCTTGTTTGAATCGTAAAAGACGATAAGCTTTCCAAGGCCATGATGCCCGGCAAAGGAACTTGCTTCTCCGGAAACGCCTTCCATAAGGCAGCCGTCTCCGACAAAGGCATACGTGTAATGATTTACAATCGCACGGGAAGCAGTATTAAACCGGGCGGCGAGCATGGTTTCGGCAATGGCAAAGCCCACCGACATGGCAATACCCTGTCCAAGCGGGCCGCTGGTAGCCTCGATGCCGTCTACAAGACCGTATTCAGGATGACCTGCGGCGCGTGAACCTACCTGGCGGAAATTTTTGATATCATCAAGGGTGATATCTTTATAGCCCGACAGATAAAGCAGGGAATAAAGGAACATGGAACCGTGGCCTGCGGACAGCAGAAAACGATCCCTGTCGGGCCATGCGGGATCAGACGGATCGTGGCGCAGTAATTCTCCGTAGAGAATCGCCCCCAGTTCCGCGGCTCCCAGGGGCAGTCCGGGATGACCGGATTTGGCTTTTTCAACAGCGTCGATAGTCAGTGACCGCACACTCAATGCGGTTTTCTCAAGTGCCGTAATGTTCATATATACCTCTCTTTAATATAAATACCGGACTTTAAAATTTATTGTCCGGAAAAATTCAACAGATTGGCCTTTTTGCCCTGGCGGATGGCTTTAAGGTTATTGTTGCACTGCTCCATATCGAATAATTCAGGCCGGTAATTCTGCCCCAGTTCCCGCTGTGCATCCTGTTTTTCCGCTTCACTGCCCTTGTCCAGCGCATTGAGTATCTTGCGGAACCGCAGCGGGCCGTCAATATTCTCAGGAGGCGCTGCCTCCGCCCCGGCAACACAGCGCACCGCCTCTTCGTCCCGCGCCTGATAGGGTGAAAGAAACATTATCTTTACCGTCCATTTTGTCCCGTAATCATACAACAATTCCGTGATCCCCTCACCCAGAAGTTCCGCGATATGCAGCCTGCCTTCAAGGACTTTTCTTCCCGGAAGGCCGTCGGGGCTCTCAATGCTGAACTGCCAGGGAAAACTGCTTTTCCAGTCGAGGCTTGCCTGAATCACCCGGTGCATTTCTTCCAGCCGGTATGATTCGGGAATCACCACCCGCCGCCATACACCGGCGCCGCTGACGCTGATCTGTACCGTCCGCCACCCGCCCTTTTCCACAGCAACGCTTTTAACCACGGAAAGATTATTCCGCCGGAAATTATTCAGTGAATCATCAATTAATTCTTTTATATCCTCATAGGTTTCAATCATGCTGTCCAGCGAATTATCCATCGCTTCCAATTCCGATTCCGGCGGCGCTTCATCGGAATCAAGGTCCTCCATCAATCCGGCGGCATGTCCCTGTATCTGGGAAAGCACGATAAACGTATGTTTGGGAAGCCAGTTCTGATCGATATCGCCCTTTTGCAGCCGTGCGGTCAATTCGATCACCGCAGTATGCAGTTCCCCGACCCGCTGCCGTATGGGGCCCATGCTTTGATCGGTAAAAAAAACATAACTCCCCCTGAATTCTTCCAGGGCATCAAGAATGTACTGAGCCAGCATATTCCATTCATGAGCAGCCAGACGGATCGCCTTTGGCACAATCCGTTCGATGATGCGGGAGACATCTTCATCGTTACGAAACAGGGCGTCCCGCACATATGACTGGATCACATATTCGGTAATGGGGATTTTTTTCCCGACAAGCAGATCCTCCAGCACCGTCCGATCCGGCAGGGACAAAACGCCTTCCAGTTCCTTGTTGTCGGGGATCTCTTTTCCCGTATACCAGAACCGTGTTTCGATACCGTAGGGCACGGTTTCTATGCGGTCGCTTTTTTTGTAGAGAAACTCCTCCAGCGAATAGGCGGGCACATCCCGCATACGTTTGCCCCCGTACCAGTAGGCGTAGGCAATCTGTTCCTCCGTGGAAGTTCCGGGACCCAGCAGGGCAAAGCTGTCTTCAAAGCCGCCCTCGGCGGCCTCATGCCATGCGTACAGATCCGCCTGAAGCCATCCATCCCTGCTTACCCGCTCCAGATCAAAAACCCCTGCTTTCCAGTCTTTGGTTTTAACCACGAAACGATCCCCGGGAACAAAGGAGCTTTCCCGGTACACATTCCGCATATCCAGCGTTTTGATGGAGACCTCCGGCGGGTCCTCATACGGATCGCTGTTAAAGGCAGATTCATTTTCAGGATTATCACGGGCCACATACTGCGGGGCATATTCTTCGCCAAAAATACAATAGTACGGATAAAAGTCCTCAGGCGGCCCCTCGGTGGTAGTTGACGGGACGACGGCGCCCTTCCACCGGAACTCATACTCCTGGGGGAGCAGTGAGGGATTTGCAAAGGGAATACAACGGTGACCGGGGATCAAAATTCCGTTCAGCAGTTCCAATCTGGTCGGGTTGATAACAAAAGAAGCAGGCTCAAAACAGCCCCGCCGTGAAACCCACCGGCGGCTGTCCAGGCGGAAGGCAATATTCCGGGAATCTATCAGGGACGCTATTTCCATATTCAACCGGCCTCCCCTCTGTGGATCGATCATACGTATAAAGGCAGTCACATCCTCCAGGGTGAAGGGCTCGGTCACATTTTCGAGGAAATCATAAAGCGCATCTTCCTGAGTCACATTCATCGCTATTCACTAACTATGCCCCGAAATCGATAAATCTGCAAGGTACAAACTGCCGCAGTATTTGCGGGACAGAAGCACAAAAATCGTATCAAATTGATACACCATAAAGGCCAATATAACACACATGAGTATTTTTGACCCAAAACCCTATACCGGTATTTTCATATAAAATTCCGTTGATTTTCCGGTTTCTCGTAACTCCTTATATTATATAGAATTACAATAATGATGATTTTTATACGAAACTTGGCACGGTTTATGCTTATATAAAGGTATAGGAGAAATAAAATGAAAACAGTAACTTTGTATCGCCCTCACACAATCGAGACGGCCCTGAATGATTTTGACCGTTACTTTGAATCCTTCTTTGGGGATTCGCCCTTACCCCCTGCGGCCCGCGTATTTAACCGCCTCCCCGCAGTAGACGTGCAGGAAACCGAGAAGGCCTTTGTGCTGGATATGGAACTGCCCGGCTTTGATGAAAAAAACATCGAGGTCCATGTTGACGGCGGGAACCTGACCATCGAATCCAGAAAAGAGGAAACAAAAGAGGAGAAGAATGACGAAGCGAAGGCCGGCGACAAAAACGACGGAACCTTTATACTTCGTGAACGTCGGCAGAGCGCCTTCAGCCGTTCCTTCAAACTCCCCGAGAACGCCGATCCGGAATCAATTTCCGCATCGTTTAAAAACGGTGTTCTGAGCCTGGAAATCCGGAAACGCGCCGAGGCCCAGAAAAGGACTATCCTGATTAATGCGAATTAACAATTCCGGCAGGAACGGAAGATTAACCGCGGAGTACGCGGAGAAAATGCACCGAGGGCACAGAGAAGAGAAAACAGGATTTTGGATTCGTCCTCTGTGTCCTTTGTGCTCCCTCTGTGTTCTCTGCGGTTGATCTTTGATTCTGTTTTTAAAGAGAGGTGAGAGCGCCGTCTGAGAAGGCGGCGCTTTTTGTTACAGGCCTAAATCTTTTCCGACGAGGATTACCTTGATACGGCCTGCGGGTTTGCAGATCCGGGTGCGGACGATAAACGAGCAGATCGAATCTGCCGAGAGGCAGTCGGCGCAGGAACCGGTCTCCTGACAGGGAGGCTTGGCGTTGGGAAAGCGTTGGGTGTTGAGAGGGGCCGCCACATTCCGTGCGCGGGAAGCGGCCTCCTCCAGTGTCCTGGCAATCTTGTTCATCCCGGCAATGACGATGACCTGCCGGGGGCCGTAGATCATCGCCGCGACCCGGTTGCCGAAACCGTCGATGTTGACAAGCTGGCCGTCTTCGCTTATTGCATTGCTGCTGCAGAGGAAAGTGCCGCAGAGGAGGGCCTGGTGCATGATTTCGTTCCGCTCCTCCGGTGATTTTGCCTTGTCCCTGTCGAGCAGCGTGTAGCCCTCTTGCGCAAGCCGTTCTTTTATACCGAGGCCGTCGATAGTCAAGGACCCGCCCCAGGAAACGGAATCGGTTTTGGGGATGAGGGAGACGGCCTTGTCAACCGCGCCGGCAGTTTCATCAAAATACCATGCTTCAAAAAAACGTTTTTGAAGGGCCTTTACTACCCTGGCGCCGAGTTTCTGGTTTCGTAATTCCTGCGGTGTCATAATCTACTCCCCCCATTCTCCGTATCCTGCGATCGTGTCGCGGAAAAAATATGCGC
Organism: Treponema sp.; assembly: GCA_031261385.1. GTDB lineage: Bacteria > Spirochaetota > Spirochaetia > Treponematales > Breznakiellaceae > JAISJS01. Next base: position 2,663 of record JAISJS010000405.1, on the reverse strand, counting down.
TGTCTTTGGCGGTCCGTTTTTGATTGAAGTAATCTACATGTACAATACCAAAGCGTTTGGTGTATCCCCATGCCCATTCAAAGTTGTCGAGGAATGACCATGCGTAATACCCTTTGATGGGGATGCCTTCGAGGATCAGGTCTGCGCAGACTGCCAGATGCTGACGGATGTACTCGATGCGTTCCCGGTCGTGAATGCGGCCGTCAGGCCCGACTTCGTCTTTCCGTGCATAACCGTTTTCGGTAATATAAATGGGAAGCGCAGGGCTGCCAAACGCCCCTTTGGAAATTTCCGCAATCCAGCGCAGCTGCCGTTCAAGCCCGCCGGGAACCAGCGGCCAGCCCATGTCGGAGAGGTCCTGCCAAAACGGCTTTACGCTGAATTTAAATTGGGTTTTTTTGTCGGCGGCAACCGGGCTCTCGTTATAATAATTCACCCCGATAAAGTCGATTTTTTGGGCGATGGTTTCCATGTCTCCGCTTTTTACCGGAAAGGCAATGTTGAGATCTTTGGTGACACTTTCCGGATACCCCTTGCCGAGGCACGGGAATATAAAGACTTCGGTTTCCAAAGCGCGGGCAATCAGCGCCGCCTTTTTGTCGGCCTTGCTCGAAGTGGCGGGCCGGGGTGTGTCCGGGTTCCAGGTTATGCCGATGGGCGCCTTTAATCCGGTTTTGCGGTACGCCTTTACCGCAAGGCCGTGGGCCAGATTGATGTGATGCACCGCGTTGACGGCCCGCTGCAGATCCTGCACCCCCGGAGCGTGTACCCCGTAAAAGTAACCTAAATAGGCGATGCAGAGCGGTTCGTTAAAGGTGAGCCACTGATCAACACAATCCCCAAGTTCCTTAAAACAGACTTTTGCATATTCCTCAAAAGCGCTGACAATACCGCGATCCGACCATCCGCCCTTATCCTCAAGTACCTGCGGCAGGTCCCAGTGGTAAACGGTAGCGCACGCGCTGATCCCGTATTTGTGGAGTTCCTCGCAGAGCTTTTTGTAATAGGCGACGCCTTCAGGGTTTACCTTGCCGGTTCCCGTTGGAATTATCCGGGGCCAGGCGATGGAAAAGCGGTAGCTCTTAAAACCCAGTTCCGCCATGAGCGCAATGTCCTCTTTATAACGGTGGTACTGATCGCAGGCCACATCCCCGTTCTCACCGGCATACACGGCGCCGGGCCTGCGGGCAAACGCGTCCCAAATGGATTCGCCCCTGCCGCCCTCGTGCGTGGCCCCTTCAACCTGATAACTTGCCGTTGCCGTTCCCCACACAAAATCTTTTGGAAAATCAAGTCTCTGCATAATGGTATTTCCTTATAGTAAAAAGTATGAATGATGATAAATCTGTTTTGGAGAAACCGCAATAGGGGTAACGATAAAGTAATGGCGATAAAGGGTATTCCCCTGCTGCGGGTAAATACCTAAGAAATTAAAATGGCGCCTTAAGCCAGATACTTCTTCACCGCATCCCCAAGGCTTGCGTAAATTTTGCGGCGGGTTTCATCGTTATGTTCAAGCAGGGTAAAACGAAAACCGGGCAGATCGCTTGCAAAACCGGAAAGGGGAACCACGCAGATGCCCGTGGAAGCCAAAAGCCAGTAAACAAAACGTTTATCCGGCGCCACGTCGGCGGTTTGGGCTTTTATATATTCCTCAAGGGCGGAATCGGAGACCGGAAGGGAACGTGGATTCGGGGATGCGGCAAGGACGCCGGGGTTAAATACGGCGGTAACATACAAGGCTCCGCGGGGCTTGATAAGGCTGACTCCGGCAATACCGGTGAACGCTGCCGCCGCTTCTTCGGCACGGCTTTCAAAAATTTTTGCCCGCCGGATAAGGTGGTCCGGGTAGCGGGGGTCCCCCATAATTGCGGGTATACAGATCTGAGGCAGGCTCGTGGAGCAGACTTCCAGCCGCTTGGCGTCCAAAAGGCTCCGCACATAGGCGTCAAAACGGGGGTCCGCCTTGCGGTTATAGACCTCCACCCAGCCGCAGCGGGCGCCCGGCCAGGGTACTTCCTTGGAGATCGAACGCATGGCAAGGCCGGGTACATCGGCAATGACCTGGGACAGGGCCGCCGTTTTTGCGCCGCCGTAGACGATATTGGCATACGTTTCATCACAGACGATAAAAAGGCCGTACGTTTTGGCAATGCGGACAAATTCTTTAAGCACTTCCACGGGGTAGACCGCCCCGGTGGGATTATCGGGGTTGATAAGCAAAATACCGGCGATGGAATCGTTGTATTTGACTTTAAGTTCCACATCTTCCATGTCGGGCATCCAGTCCCGTGTGGGATCGAGCCGGTAGGTTAGATGTTCATAACCGGAATGGGCCGCCTCGGCGGAGGAAAGGGTTGAATAGGCCGGGGACGGCCCCAAAACCCGCGCTTCCCGGCGGAGAAACCCAAAAACCTTGGCAACCGCGTCGCCCAAACCGTTGAAAAAGAGGATATCCTCACTGTTGACGCGGGCAGGATCGGCGCAATCTGCCAGTTTCGGCCGCTTATTTACCAGTTCTGCAAGAAATTCGCGGGATTCCCGGGCTCCTTCGGTCTCCGAATAGGCATACGAGAGATCTTCCGCCGCTTTATTCTGGACAATTTCCTTGATCCACGGCACTACCGGCTCCCCTTTTTTTACCGGGTCGCCGATATTTTCCC
>JAISJS010000341.1 GCA_031261385.1 Treponema sp. | reverse complement strand
CCCCCCTGCGTGAAAAACAGGCCGATGGCAGCCGTCATCCTTTTGATCAATTTATCATTGCCAAAACCCCTGCCGCGCGCTGGGGTACCACAAATGATCTTAAAGGCCCGGCCGTTTTTCTGGCATCTGCGGCATCAGATTTTGTGAACGGTCATGTGCTGTATGTTGACGGCGGCATACTCGCTTATATCGGAAAGCAGCCATAGGGTTTACTTTGTTTTAACTATCCCGGATCACCTTTTTCGTCATCCAGCGGCCGCGAATCCAGCGGGTCAGATAGAATGATCCCCGGCAGATAAAATCGGCGCCCATTGCAAGCCAGACCCCAAGCGGCCCGATTTTCAGGGCAAAGGTCAGAAGATATGCGGCGCTTACCCGGACTGTCCACATGGAGACGGTGGCGACGATCATCACATAGCGTGCGTCCCCTGCGGCCCGCAGCGCGTTGGGCAGGGCAAAACTTAACGGCCATCCTATCATCATGGAGATACAGTGAATGCGCAAAAAACTTTTTGCAAGTTCATGGGCTTCACCGCTTAAACTGAAAAGGCTCACCAGCGGTTCCATGAAAATTAAAATCAGGCCGCTTAAGATGATAAGGGTGATATATGAAAGCTTCATTATTTTTGCCGTTTGCTTTTTCGCCGCACAGTAGTCACCCGCGCCGACACATTGGCCGACGATGGTAAGCAGGGCTATGCCAAAAGCAGTTCCCGGCATAAACGAAAACGAGTTGACCACCCCGGCAATGGCATTGCCCGCCATGGCAGAGGTGCCGAAACCGGTAAAAATCCGCTGGGTCAAAAGACGCCCAACCTGGAACATCGATCCTTCAAGCCCGCTCGGAATACCCACATTGAGAATATTACGGATCATCTGCGGGATCAGCCGGATCTTCTGAAAGCCCGCCAGGGAGATCGGGCTCCCCCGGCTGCGGATCAGCATCACCATCGTTATTGCCGCCGCGATGAAGCGGCTTATCAGCGTAGAGAGTGCCGCCCCTGCAACGCCAATGTGCAGGCCAAAAATAAAAAATGCATTACCGCCTATGTTGATGACGTTCACAAGAAGCGCTATCCGCATGGTGACCCTGCTGTTCCCCATGGCCCGAAAGAGAGCGGCGTTGGCGTTATAGATCGCAAGAAAAGGATACGAGAGAGCAGTAATCATAAAATAAAGGGCGGCGGCGTCCATAACAATGGGTTCGATGTTTCCGTAGAGCAGCCGGATAATCGGACGCCTGAAACCAAGGGCTATGCCCATGATAACCAGGGAGACCAGCGTTACAATATAGAGGAGCTGTTTTGCCGCGACGCTGGAATTTACCGCATCCCTGCGGCCTATATACTGGCTGACCACCACTGCCCCGCCGGTACACAGGGAAGCAAAGGCGATGATCAGGAGGTTGTTGATATTATCAATTATGTTTACCCCGGAAACGGCGTGTTCGCCTACGGAACTTACCATGACGGTATCCGCAGCGCCCATAGTCACGGCAAGTATCTGTTCAATAATCAGGGGCCAAAGCAAATTAAACAGGGCGCGGCTGTTCCACCGTTCCGCCATAGGCTGGGCTGTTGTCATAGGGAGCGCATATTATGGCTCTACTCTTTTTCTGTCGCGGGGAAAGAGGCTCGCTTCTTTTACATTGGCAAGGCCAAGAATTTTTTGGGTAAGCCGTTCACAGCCAATGGCAAAGCCGCCATGGGGAGGGCAGCCGTATTTAAACACCGAAAGAAATCCCGTCATGTTTTCCGCTTTAAGCCCGAAGCGGGGCAGCGTCTCTACGAGCGCGTTGTAATCGTGCTGCCTTCTGCCGCCCGTGGTAATTTCAAGACCCCGGAAAAGCGCGTCAAAACTCATCGTCGAGACGGCAGCGCCATCCGCAGTATCTTTTGGATACGTATAGAATGGCCGGTAACGCCGCGGAAACTCGTTGACAAAAACAAGGTCAGAACCGTGCTCACGCAGAGACCATGCGCAGACCAGCCGTTCCGCTTCGGGGTTGATATCAAATATGCGGGCGCTTCCCCCTTTGGTTTTTGCCGCTTCATCATTGGCAATTTTGACCGCTTCCTCATACGGTATGGTCGGAGATTTGCCGACCATTTCGGCAGACGGTACGGCGGCGCCCCACATTTCAAGTTCCGGACCGTTCTTCCGCGCAACTTCCTCAAAGATATGGGTAAGAAGTCCTTTCTCCAGCTCGATAAGTTCCAGTTCGGATTCGATAAAGCCCATCTCCACATCCATTGAAACATATTCGTTAAGGTGCCGCGGGGTATCGTGCTTCTCGGCGCGGTAAGCCGGCGCTACTTCAAAAACCCGTTCCAATCCGGCGGCGACCATTGTCTCCTTGTACAACTGAGGCGACTGGGCAAGGTACACCTTGCGGTCAAAATATTCGACTTCAAAAAGTTCCGTGCCGCCCTCGGTACTGCCTGCGGTAAGCTTGCTGGATTTTATCTCGGTAAAATCCAAAGAGCGCAGGTGCGCAGAAAAGGCTTCGATGATCGTCGCCTGTATTTTGAATATGGCGCGGATTTTTGGATTCCGCAAAGACAGCGAGCGGTTATCAAGAATTGCCTCCAGCCCCGTCCTGGATATATCGCCGTTCACCTGATACGGCAGGTCCGGCAGCGCCCTGCTGAGGATCTGCAATGAAGAAACTTTCAGCTCACAGCCTCCCGGCGCTTTATCGTTCAACGCAGGTTTCCCCCGCACGGTGATAACCGATTCCAGGGTGAGGGGCCTTCCCCCGGCGTCCACCGGCTTCTCATCCAGAACAAGCTGCAGCGTCCCCGACCGGTCCCGAAGTATCACAAAGGTGATACCCCCCATATCCCTTATCCGGTGCACCCAGCCTGAAACTTCAACTTCGGCATCCGCCTTTTCTCCGGTCCCCTGACCGTCAATAACAGCCTTAACAATATCCTTTGCCAAAACGCGCATAACTTCTCCCACGATGATTATGGTTGGAGTATATCAGGTTGCAGTGTAAGTTTTAAGTACCCTGTTTCGCAAAATTGGTATTACCTTTTCTGGTAGTACTCATAAAGCCATAATTTTGGTAGTATGTGGACAAGGTACAATAAAAACTTGATGAATCATCCATATTTTGACTATACAGAAAGTGCGGATAACGTTTATGGCGGTGACACCGGCGCAATCATTACCCTGCTTGCCGGCCGTTTTATCGGGACAAATCCTGAAACCCCGTATGTCTATCGGGCATATCACGAAAAGAGTATTCCCTGTAACACCAGGGCTCAGTATATTTTTGATTTTGAGCAGCAATTTCCCGGAAGCCCCGATGAAAGCATCGTTTGGGCGGCGGGGGAACTTTGGCGGCCCGGCGCGGGCGCCTCTGCATTTCTCTTGTCGTGCTTTGGTCCGGTTCAATTTTTTATCAATGAGGAGCGGGTCTTTTCTTCCACCGGAGTCCAGGAAGGGGATCGCGCTTTAACAACACGGGTACCCGTTACCCTTTTAAAGGGATGTAATATATTCGTAATCCGCTGTGAAAAGACTGCTACCGGGTTTGGATGCACCCTGAGCAATGCGATGCCGCAGTGGGAACCATGCAACTTTCTGTCCCCTTTTGCGGAACGCAGCGGCAGAGCAGGGTTTGTTTTCACACCGCCAATGGCGCACGATCCCTTTGCAGAGGGTGCGCCCCAATGTAACGGAACGGAAGAACAGACCGGTTTGACCTGGTTACCTGAAAAAAATACCCCGCTTAAGGGGCTTTGGGAGGTATTTAACGGGACAGGGTATGGCTATGCATGGACGGTGATTGATGCGGAAACGAAGCCCCTCACCTCATTCAACTTTCAAACGGCAAAGAACCATGAACCGGAAGGACTCTGGCTTGAAGGTCAAAAAATCACACCGGATACGGAGGGAAATTACACCCTTAAAAATCCGGGTTATGGCCGGTTCAATATACTTGTCTGTACAAAAAATCCGGGCGGCAAAGATTCAGCATTTAGCCTAAGGGCTTTCTCCGGAGATACTGAAATTCAGCTCAGCCTGCCTGTCCCGGTCAAAGGCGCACGGGGAAGTTATCTGTATGCGGGGCTTTTTCCCAATGCCGCAAGAACGCCGCAGGAGATCATGCAGTTAACCCGGCCCTTTAAAGAAGGGGATCGGCTTTTTTTCTGGAGAACCCAGGAAGAACAGGTGGTAATACGGCCTTTTGTCGAAAGCCCATTGTAT
>JAISJS010000324.1 GCA_031261385.1 Treponema sp. | reverse complement strand
TCCCCCTGGACCGTGCCTTCCAATTCCTGGAACCCGGCCCGACGATCCTGCTTTCCACAAGCTACAAGGGCAAGCCAAACCTGATGACCCTAAGCTGGTCCACGGTCATGGATTTTACGCCGGTCTTTGGCTGCGTCCTCAGCCCCGGCGACTACACCTTCGAGATACTAAAGAAAACAAAGGAATGCGTGATCGCCGTCCCCGCAGTAGATCTGTTGAACAAAGTTGTAGACATCGGCAGCTGTTCCGGCCTGGACACGGATAAATTCGCGCGGTTCAAGCTGACCGCGCTCAAAGCCAAATATGTGAAGGCGCCTTTGGTGAAGGAATGCCTGGCAAACATTGAGTGCACGGTAACTGACCTTTCCCTGACGGGCCGCTACGGCCTCTTTGTCCTGCGGGGGCTTAAGGCCTGGCACGACCCGGCGCGGAAAGAGCGGCGGACCTTTCACGCCAACGGGGACGGGACCTTCGCGGTGGACGGGCGGACGCGGGATCTGCGGGACCGGATGGGGAAGTGGGTGTAGGAGGAGGATATGAATTACATTGCACATGTAAGACCTCTTGAAAATGGTGATTGGGCAGAGCCGCAATCCTTGGCAGCACATCTGAAAGAAACCGCTGAATTAGCGGCTAAATTTGCAAAAGACTTCAATTCTTCAGAATGGGCGTATGCCCTTGGAATGTGCCATGATTGTGGCAAAGGTACCTTGGAATGGCAGAACTATATACGCAATAACAGCGGTTATGATGAAGATGCCTCTTCCGAAACATCACTGGGAAAATTGGAGCATTCCGGTCCCGGTGCAAAATTGGCGGAGGAAATGATTGGTAAGGGAATGGGCCGGTTCCTGTCATATTGTATAGCTGGTCATCATGCGGGTTTGCCCGATTGGAGTGGTTCTCCGGGTGCCTTGGAATTTAGGTTACAGAAGGCAAAAACTGAGAATGTAGCAGAGGAATTTAGAACGTTGCTTCCTTCGCTATGCCCCAAAGGCTTTTCATGGCAATTTAATCCGAATGGACTTGATATATCGCTCTGGATACGAATGCTTTTTTCTTGTCTTGTTGACGCGGATCGTTTAAATACGGAAGAATACATGGACCCGGAAAAGAGTAAGAAACGCAAAGGGTATCTTCCTATAGTCGAGTTGCAGCGGTGCTTTAATTCTTATATGAAGAATAAAACAAAACGATCCTCTGAAACAGCCGATGATCCTGTATACACAGCCCGCCAACAGGTTCTGGCGGATTGCCGGACAGCGGCGGAGATGGTTCCCGGTTTTTTCTCATTAAACGTTCCAACAGGCGGTGGGAAGACCCTCTCCAGCATGGCTTTTGCTTTACGCCATGCGGAAAAATATGATAAGAAGCGAATAATTTATGTTATCCCCTATACAAGTATTATAGAACAGAATGCTAACGTATTCCGGGATGTTTTTGGAGACGATGAGATCGTTGAACATCATGCAAGTCTTGATGATGAGGATTCTACCCTGCGCTCCCGGCTTGCAACAGAAAATTGGGATGCGCCGATAATTATAACCACCGCCGTTCAGTTTTTTGAATCTCTGTTCGCGGCAAAAACAAGTCGGTGCAGGAAGCTTCATAATATTACGGATAGTGTAATAATCCTTGATGAAGCCCAACTGGTTCCCATTGAGTTCTTGTCGCCCATTCTGGAAGCTATGCGACTTTTGACAGAGCATTACCGGGTAAGCTTTGTTATCTGTACCGCAACTCAGCCTGTTTTTGAAGAGCAGAAAAATTTTCCCCAATTCCCCGGTTTGCCGAAAGGATCGGTCAGGGAAATTATTCAGGATGTTCCGGGTTTATATAAATATCTAAACCGGGTTGAAGTCATGCTTCCAAAAGAAAATTCCGATCCGGTGGAATGGCATGATTTAGCCGCTGAGTTATCGGATATTGATCAGGTACTTTGTATAGTATCGGACCGAAAAAGCTGCCGGGAGCTTCATGCCTTAATGCCCAAAGGGACGTATCATCTTTCCGCGCTTATGTGCGCCCAGCATCGCAGTGACGTTATCGCCGAGATTAAAGATAAATTGCATAAAAGAGAATCTGTCCGGGTTATTAGTACCCAGTTGGTTGAGGCGGGTGTCGATATAGATTTTCCGGTTGTATACCGGGCCATGGCAGGGCTGGATTCCATCGCGCAGGCCGCGGGAAGATGTAATCGGGAAGGGAAACTCAATGCTGAGGGGAAGCTTGGCAAGGTGGTCGTCTTCAATGCGCCCCGCCGGGCGCCCGCCGGAACGCTTCGAAAAGCAGCGGAAACGGCAGAGCGGCTGTGTAAGCAAGGGCTGGAGAATCCTATTGATCAGAGCGTCTTTGCACCCTATTTTACCGAACTATACTGGAAGGCTAATTCTTTGGATGGTAAGGGAATCATCAATGTATTAAAGCCGACCCCAAGTCTTGGAATCCAGTTCAGGAGCGCCGCTGAATTGTTTAAGATCATTGATGATAAAAACCAACGGACCATTCTGGTTCCTTATCAGGAAGGAGAAAAGCTTATTGCTTTATTAAAAAACAATACTCAATTTGAAAGAAAATTGTTACGAAAATTGCAAAGATATACGATAAATATATATAGCAACCAGTTTGTTGAATTACAAAGAAGGGGTTCTCTGGAAGAGATTATTCCCGGTGTTTTCGCACTGACCACCACCGTAGAATACGATAAAGAGATAGGTCTGCTTATTGATGAAATGCCAAATAATCCTGAGGCTTTTATGGTTATTTGAATGGCAAGACTAAGGTGAAAGGAGGGGCGATGAAAGATTGGTGTCTGGAAGTATGGGGAGATTACGCCTGTTTTACCCGCCCGGAAATGAAGGTTGAACGGGTAAGTTATGATGTGATGACACCATCTGCGGCCCGGGCGATTTTTGACGCGATTTTGTGGAAACCAGCCATTTCCTGGCATATTACCCGGATTGAGGTATTGAATCCGATCCGTTGGATAAGCGTCCGGCGTAACGAGGTGGGAAAGATCGCGGGTGAGCCGACCCAAGCTCAGCTTGAGGGTAAAGATAGCGGTTCAACAGGCTTTTTTATTGAAGAACAACGGCAACAACGGGCTGGACTTTTTCTTCGGGATGTTCGGTATCGCATATATGGATGGTTTGAGTTCATCCCTCCCGAAAAACGAAAGGCAACTTTTCATAGATACGGTGAATATTGGGCGGATAATGACGAACAGGTAACTCATGTCCGATCAGATGAGACCGAGGCAAAATATGCGGCCATGTTTGAGCGCCGGGCAAAGAAGGGGCAGTGTTTTCATCGCCCCTACCTGGGATGCCGGGAGTTTGCCTGTAATTTTCGTCTGGTTGAAGTGCATTCTCCGATACCGGAAAAAATCAATGAGGATAACGACTTGGGATGGATGCTCTATGATATGAACTATGATGATCCTGACAATCCAAAGCCTGAGTTTTTCCGGGCGCGGTTGGAAAATAATATGGTCAATACTGACCGGCGGTCCCTGGAGGTCAGGTCATGATATTACAAGCGTTAAAGGGATACTATGACCGAAAAGCGGCGGACCCGACG
>JAISJS010000297.1 GCA_031261385.1 Treponema sp. | reverse complement strand
TTTTCATTTTAGCCTCCTAACGCTAACCAGACTCAGCCATATATCCGCCTGTGCCTGTTTGACACTAATGCCCTGAATAAAGTATGCTATTTTAATGAAGGTTTGGGTTAAATTACTTGCGGGTTCTATTCTTGGGCTGTTGATTGGGACATTCCTGCCCACCAATAATCAGGCGCTTACCGCTGCCTTCGTATGGCTTGAAAAATTGGCCCTGGGCATAGGCCGGTATGCGGTAATTCCCATTTTGTTTTTTTCGCTGACTATCGCTATTTATGAACTGCGCCAGGATGGTCAGTTTTGGCGGATGGCGCTGCGGAATTTTGCGGTCATCGCCGGAGCGGCGCTTTTTGTGATCCTTTCAGGGATACTCGTTACCCTTTTCTTTCCCCCCGCACGGATTCCTATTTTAATTGAAGAACAAATGGAAGCGGTGTCCCTGCATACCGCAGACAATATCCTCGGCATTTTTCCCGGAAATATGTTCAGCGTACTGGTGGGAGACGGGGTTTACCTTTTCCCCGTCTGCGTGCTTGCGTTTTTTTTGGGAATGGGCCTTTCCTACGATCGGAATTACACCAAGCCGGTAATTGCCATGGTCGATTCCCTTTCCCGGATTTTTTATCACATTGCATCGTTCTTTTCCGAAGTCCTCGGCTTTGTGTTGATCGTCCTTGCCGCATTTTGGGCAGTCCGTTTTCACGGCGTACTTAAGGCCGATGTCTTCCGCGATCTGATAACCCTCCTGGGTGTCTTCAGCGTCGTCCTCGGCTTCGGCATTCTGCCGCTGTTTCTCTATTTTCTTAAACCAAAAGCAAATCCCTGGGTGATCCTCTACGGCTCTCTGGGCCCTGCCGTGGCGGCGTTCTTTTCCGGAGATATCAATTTTTCCCTGCCGGTCCTTCTGCGGCATACTAAAGAAAATTTCGGCGCGCGCCGCCGTTCCAATGCAGTAACGTTAACGCTTTTTTCCACCTTTTCCCGGGCGGGCAGCGCCATGGTAGCCGCTGCGGCGTTTATCGTAATCATCAAATCCTATTCAAGCCTCGGCATTACCGCAGGTGATGTATTCGCCATCGGCATCCGTGCCTTTGCCATCTCGTTTCTGCTTGCCCGCCATCCCGGTGACGGCGCCTACACCGCCCTTGCCGTCCTCTGCGCCGGCTACGGCCGCGGCTTTGAAGCGGGCTACCTCATCTTAAAACCCCTGGCCTTCTATCTTATTGCCGTGGGAACCTTCCTTGATGTTATGATAGCATCCTTTGCTTCTTATGCGGTTGCACGAATCAGCGGCTTTCAGGAAGAGAAGAGTGTAAGACATTTTATTTAAAGGCAGTTCTATGGAATTAACAGCAGAATTTATTGAGGCCCTTACCATTAATGAAGTTTCATTGATGAAGGGCATTGCAGAAGAATTGAAGGTTGGCCTGCAGCAGGTTTCGGCAGTGGTGGGGCTTCTTGCCGAGGGAAGCACGGTTCCTTTTATTGCCCGGTACCGGAAAGAAAAAACCGGCAGCCTTGATGAGGTGCAGGTCCGGGATGTGGACCATAAATTCTCAAGCGGAAAAAATCTTGAGACCCGCCGTATTGAAATTATCCGCTTGATTTTTGAACAGGGGAAACTTACCGAGCTGCTCTATGGCAACATCCTTAAAGCGGTAACCCTTACCGAGCTTGAAGATATTTATCTGCCCTATAAACGCAAAAAGAAAACACGCGGGATGATAGCTGCCGAGAAAGGGCTTGAGCCGCTTGCCGATGCGATGACGGAATTGGAAGCTGCGCCTTTGCTGGTGAAAGCGGCGGAATTTATCAAAGAGGATCCTGAGAAACCGGAACTTTCGGTTGCCTCCGTTGAAGATGCGCTGCAGGGGGCGATGGACATTATTGCCGAACGTATTTCACAGGAAAGCGAGAACCGCGCTTCGATAAAATCTTTCTACCGGAAAGACGGCCGTATTATCGTGAAGGCTTCGGAGAAACCGGGTAAGGGTGATGAGGAAGCAAAGAAGACTTCCACCTATCAAATGTACTGGGATTATACCGAGCCGCTTTCCCAGATCAAGTCCCACCGTATCCTTGCCATCAACCGCGGAGAGCGTGAAGAAGTTTTGGAAATTACCATCGACGTTGATGAAAATACCGCAGCCGAACTTTTGCAGAGCAAATATATTCTTCATAATGATTATCACAAGACCGCAATTGAGGACGGCCTTAAACGGCTGCTCTCCCCGGCGGTCATACGGGAAATCCGCGGCGATCAGAGCGATGCCGCCGACGATCACGGCATTTCGGTATTCAGCCAGAATTTAAAAAACCTGCTTTTGCAGCAGCCGATAAAGGGAACGCGGGTACTCGGGGTAGATCCGGGGATCAGGACCGGGACCAAGTGTGCCTTTCTCGATGACACGGGAAAGTATCTGGGGAATTTTGTCATTTACAATCACAAGGTTGAAGAAGCAAAACGGCAGATCCTTGAAGGAATCAAAAAATACGATCTACAGCTTATCGCCGTGGGAAACGGTACGGGCAGTAAAGATGTGCAGGAAATAATTACGTCGGTAATTGCCGAAAATAATCTTGAAGTGCTCTACACCGTGGTTGATGAAGACGGCGCTTCGGTGTATTCAGCCAGCGATATTGCCCGTGAAGAATTTCCCGAACTGGACCTTACCATACGCGGGGCGATTTCCATAGGCCGCCGCCTTCAGGACCCGCTGGCGGAGCTGGTCAAAATCGATCCCAAGTCGATCGGAGTGGGACTTTATCAGCATGATGTGAATCAGAAAAAACTTTCCGATACGCTGGACGAGGTTGTTTCGTCGGTGGTGAACAACGTCGGGGTAAACCTTAACACGGCAAGTGCGTCGCTCCTTAAATACGTGTCGGGGATAAACAGCTCCCTGGCAAAAAAAATCGTCAAGTACCGCGATGAAAAAGGCCGCATTGAAAGCCGCGAAGAGCTGACCACGGTTCCCGGCATGGGCCCCAAAAGTTTTGAACAATGCGCAGGGTTTCTCAAGATACCGGAAAGTACCGAAACGCTGGATAACACCTGGGTCCACCCGGAAAATTATGGCCTTGCGCGGGAGATTCGTACCGTTACGGGAAACCTTTCCGCAGAACTCACCGCCCAACTAAAAGAAAAACACGGCGTCGGCGATACGACGATTCGCGACATTGTCGAAGAACTGAAAAAACCCAACCGTGATCCGCGTGAAAGCTATCCAAAGCCGATTATGCGCAAGGGCGTGGTCACCTTTGACGATCTCCAGGAAGGGATGATGATCACCGGAAAAATAAAAAACGTGGTCGACTTTGGCGCCTTTGTAGACCTTGGGATCAAGGAGACCGCACTGGTTCACATTTCCGAAATGAGCGATCATTTTGTAAAAGACCCGATGGATGCGGTAAAAGTGGGTGATGTGCTGGAATTCCGCATCATCAACCTTGACCGTGACCGGCGGCGCATCGGGCTTTCACGAAAAACCAACCCCGAAGTTGGTACGGTGACAAAGACAGCCGCCGCTCCGGTTGAAGAAGCAAAAAATACCGGCGCAAAGAAAAAAGTTGTCGTAGCTGCTCATACACCTGCTGCAAGAACTGAACGAGCGGGCGGATCGTCGCCTTCTCATTCAAATTTTCAGAACCCTCCCCGGCCGCAATCCGGTAATAGCCGCGCCGACGATGACGGCACTATGTACAATCCCTTTGCCGAAGCGCTGCGGAAGATGCAGGACGATAAAGGGAAAAGCAAAAAACGGTGAGTAGACCGAATCTTTTGGAAGAGGGGCTTATCAAACTGCGGGAGAGCGATACGGATATTGATGTGATCCTCGCTCCGCGGTTTGAAAAAGTTATCTCCCTGCTTGATGCATATACCGGTGAAATAGAACTCTTTAACCCCGCATACGGCCTTGTCGGCACGCAGGATCATGACGAGCTGGTCATCAAACACATTCTCGATTCAATTGCGCCGCTTGGAATTATTTACCGTTTGCTGAAAGAACAAAATTCTATTGATAACGAAACTCCTGCCCGTATTGCCGACGTTGGTTCCGGGGCGGGGCTGCCGGGGATACCGCTTGCCGTTTGTCTGCCCGATACGCCCTTTACCCTGATTGAGCGGATGGGACGCAGATCGGTTTTTCTGAGAAACGCCCTTGCAAAATTGGGGATCACAAACACAGAAGTTGAAGAAAAAGAAATGGAAAAAGCGGCGCCCAATCGTTTTAACCTTATAACCTTTCGCGCTTTCCGTCCGCTGGAAAAATCGATTTTAAAAGGACTTTCGAGGCTCCGCACCAAAGACGGAATTCTTGCAGCCTATAAAGGCAGACGCGAAAAAATTGATGAAGAAATGGCAGCAGCGGAAAAAATCAGTATCGGAAAAACCGCCGGCAAAAAACTATTCACCTGGGAAGCGATCCCCTGCCCCGTCCCCTTTCTTGAAGGAGAACGGCACCTGCTTACAATTAAGTTTACTAATTGATATAATGCAATTAGCAACGGATATACATTAAGGAGTATATATGCCCTATTCAGAATTTGATATTTACGAAAATTCAATAAATAAAACCGACTCTGCCGCCGGTTCGGTTACCGTATTCATGGCAAAAGACGGGGATAAAGATGTCATTATTGCCGACAAAAATCCCGGTTTCAAGGGAACTGATCTGGGGAACGGAAAAATTAAGGCCCCTTTAAGTCACGAAAATGCCGATGTTCTGCGGCAGCTTTTTCCATTCACTGCTCCAAGCAGGGTTCTTGGGAAGGATCGCAGTTTTGGTCTTGGGGACCGGCTGGGGATTGCAACACCGGGCCATATCAAACTATTCAAAAAGTACGATGTCTATCCGGTTTTTGCCCAGCAGTCAATTCGGGAACTTAACCTGACCAACCGGACCTACGAGGATGTTCTGGATTCTGCAACCTTTGCGGTATTCCGTGAAGGTTTTAAAAAAGAATGGGGCGCCGACGGGGACCATCTTAAAACCATAAAAGATGTTGAGTATGCCCTGTCGCTGGGTTTCAGCATGATTACGCTGGATTGTTCGGATCATATTAAAACCGATGTAACCGATGTTAATGCGCCGGCTCTTTCAAAAGAATATGCCGATAAATACCTTGGAAAGAATTTTGATATCGGCGAGGGAATAACCTTACGCTTTACCGAAGCGGAGCTGAAAACGATCGCCGGAATCTACAGTGAAGCAATTGGTTTTGCCGTTGACATGTATAACCGTTTTTTAAAAGACGGAACGTATCAGGCCGATTTTGAAATTTCCATTGACGAAACTTCAACTCCGACTACCCCGCTTGAGCATTATTTTGTCGCAAAGGAGCTTACCGACAACGGCGTTTCGTTTGCTACCATTGCCCCCCGGTTTTGCGGAGAATTCCAGAAGGGGATCGATTATATCGGGGACCTTTCCCGGTTTGAAAAAGAAATTAAAATCCATGCAGTAATCGCCCGGCATTTCAAGTACAAGCTTTCCATCCACTCAGGTTCCGATAAGTTCAGCGTCTTTCCGTTTATCGGCAGGGAGACTCACAGCATCTTCCACGTAAAGACTGCGGGGACTAACTGGCTTGAAGCCATGCGGGTAGTTGCCCTGACCGATCCCGGCCTTTACCGTGAGATACATACGTACGCGCTTTCCGCTTTTGAAGAAGCGCAAAAGTATTACCATGTTACCACCAATCTTGCAAATATTCCCGGCCTGCAAACCATTAGCGATGCAGCGCTGCCGGGTCTTTTTGAAAACAACGATGCCCGCCAGCTTATCCACATCACCTACGGGCTTATTTTAAGCAGGAAAAATGCCGATGGGTCTTTTACGTTTAAGGACAGGTTGTATAAACTCTGGAAGCAGCACGAAGATGCTTATACATCAGCGCTGGTGCATCACATCGGGAAGCATCTGGAAAAACTTGGGTTAAAAGAAGTATAACAAGTTTTATTCCAAAAAGTCTTTTCGATAATCAACCTTAAAAGCTTCCGCCAGAATCCGCAGTTCGCTGTCCGTGATGGTGTTTATGATCGGGCCTTTCATTGTTTTGATATAGATTTCGGCGGATTTTTCTACGGTTTCAATAAGGCCGAATGTTTCATCAAGGGTACGTCCTGCGCCGAATATACCGTGCTGGGCCCAAATACAAAGGCGGTAGTCTTCCATCTTGCGTGCAGTTGCCCTGCCGATTTCATCATTACCGCAGAGCATCCAGGGCAAATCGCCGATACCTTCGGGGAACACGACAATACATTCGGTGGACATCTGCCAGAGTGTACGCGTAAACTGTTTGTCATCAAGCGGGTGAACATAGGTCATTGCAAGCGTGTTTGTTGAATGACAGTGCATAACCACCCTGTGTTCGCTGTCTTTGGAAAGCCGCGCAATATGGCTGCGCAAATGAGATGGAAGCTCCGAAGTAGGCCTGCCTCCGTCGGAAAAACCCCAAAGCACATCGGCGTTGGTTCCGTCTGGTCTTATGCGGATGATACCAAGATTGAGCGCAGGATCATATTCGACATTCTTAAAATATTTTCCGGTCCCCGTTACCGCAAAAATGATTCCGGCAAGGGGCTTTGCATCAAAACGTAAATCGATCCTGCGAAGCGGCTGAAAGTCAAGATACGGTTTCAAATCAACTTCATCTATCCGCATACTGATATTGCCGCCGTTTCGCTCATTCCAGCCGAGCCGGTACATATTGGTACAGGTGTTTATCAGTTCCACCATGAACGGTGCATTCAAAATAGTATCCATATAAAATAAACCCCCTATTATACTCCTTAACGGTTTTCCAATACATTTTTTTCGTATTGTTCCACGGGACTAAACCATTCGACCGGCACTTTTTCCCGTGCAAGATATTCTTCCCACACCGCGCCAAAGGGCAGCGTCTTAATTTCTTCCTGCATAACGAGCAGCTTTGAAAAATTACCTGCATCCTGCAATATTTTAAATTCATCGTGGGGCATAAGGAGCGCATTCAACAAGGCCTTCTGCATATTTCGTGTGCCGGTCACCCATGCGGCAATACGGTTGATGCTGGCATCAAAATAATCAAGCCCGATGAGTACCCGTTCTTCCGCCTTGTTGCGGATTATTTCCTTGGCAATTTCCTTAATCTCATCTTCAAATAATACAACATGGTCGGAATCCCAGCGCACGGCGCGGGTAACATGAAGGGGCACTTTATCAAAAAAAGCAAGCATGGCAGGAATTTTATCAGACACTATTTCCGTCGGATGATAATGCCCATTATCAAGCAATACATTGATACCGCGTGTCGCCGCATAGCTCAGATAAAATTCCGAAGAACCGACCGTGTAACTCTCAAGGCCGATACCGAACACCTTGCTTTCTACCGCATCAACAATATGGTTTTTATCATACTTAACAGAAAAAATTTCATCCAATGCATCACGAAGCCGTATGCGCGGGGAAAGCCGATCGGCAGGCGGATTTTTTAATCCATCGGGTATCCAAATATCGTTAAGGCAGGGCGACCCCTGTTTTTCGCCTATGTATGCGGCAATTTTACGGCACGCTTTTATGTGGCGTATCCAGTAGTCACGAATCAGTCTATCAGGGTGTGACAGAGTAAGTCCGTCAGCAGCAAGAGGGTGAGAAAACAGCGTCGGATTAAAATCAAGGCCTATTCCCCGTCCCCTTGCCCATTCAAGCCATGGATCAAAATGCTGCGGCATAAGCGCATCGCGTTCTACCGGAACATCGCTGATCGCGTAAATAGCATGAAGGTTAAGGCGCTTTTTCCCCGGAATAAGTGAATAGGCAAATTCCAAATCCGCCATGAGTTCGTCTTTATTCCGCGCCCTGCCGGGATAGTTTCCGGTAGTCTGAATACCTCCCGATGCACCCGTTGAATTTTTTTCAAAGCCCATTACATCGTCACCCTGCCAGCAGTGAAGTGAAATCGGTACCGTCCCGCATTTTTCGAGCGCCTTTTCAGTATCTATACCCCAAGTCTCGTATACTTTGCGTGCTGTTTCGTACATAGCATCTCCTTAATTTCTTCTATTTCAAACGAATTCCTGATCACATTCCATACATCGCCTGCAAGCGCTCCTTCATACTGCATTTGCATAACAAGATTTCCTATGGCTGTTGCTTCCGATGGTCCCGCATATACGGTTTTGCCGGTGCACGCGGCGACAAGTGAATTCAAATAACAGTCTTTACTGCCGCCCCCTATAATGTAAAGCGCCGGATACATCCTGCCGGTAATTTTTTCAATTCCGCG
>JAISJS010000222.1 GCA_031261385.1 Treponema sp. | reverse complement strand
TTCCAATGGAGATAAGGCACGAATGATGAAGCTGAAATTTGATGCAGCCACCGCTGCTATCGAGGCAAAAACCGCCGAATGGGAAAAAATTGCTGCGGATCTGGAGCTGGCTTCCCGTGTTGAATAAAGTCAATATGTTTAATATATTTTGTTGAATTTATTCAATATAATTTTTAACGCAAATTATACCGGTGATATAGTTGCCTGAAGGGCCGCCGATACGGTAATCTATAAAAATATGAACACTAAAATTGCTGATTTTATCGACCACAGCGAAGCCCTTGCCATAGAGCTTGAGACCGAACTGTGCAAGCGGCCCGCCATATCACCCGAATCAGGCGGTTCAGGCGAACTGGATAAATGTGAGTTTCTGGAAAGCTGGTTAAAACAACACGGCATTACCGCTCTTGAACGGTACGATGCCCCGGACGAACGGGCCAAAGGCGGCGTCAGGCCCAATCTGATCGCCACTATTCCCGGCAGCGGGAGCAAAGGCGCCGAAAATGCGGACTCACCGGAAGATCCGGCGGTTCCCCGGCTCTGGATAATGAGCCACCTTGATGTAGTGCCGCCCGGAGAGCTGTCTTTATGGAACAGCGATCCCTGGCAGGTGATTCAAACAGACGGCCCCGAAAAAGGCGATGATCCTGCAAGAGACAACAGCCCCGGGCCCCGGCTCATCGGCAGGGGCGTGGAAGATAATCAACAGGGCCTTGTTTCCTCGGTACTGGCAGCTCTGTCCCTGGTCACAAATGGGATTAACCCTGCCCGTACGGTAAAACTTCTCTTTGTTGCCGATGAGGAAAACGGGAGCGCCTACGGTATAGACTGGCTTCTTAAAAACCAGAACGCTTTGGCTCCCGGCGGCCTTTTCCGTAAAAACGACATGGTCCTTATCCCCGACGGCGGTGACAGCAAGGGTGAATCCATCGAGATTGCCGAAAAAAATCTTGTGTGGGCACGGTTTACGACAAGGGGTTTACAGGCCCACGGTTCGCGGCCCGACCTTGGGGCCAACGCCCACCTTGCAGGGGCGGACCTTGCCGTGCAGCTTCACTATGGGCTTTCCGAAAAATTTGCGGGTCACGATCCGCTCTTTGAACCGGATTATTCAACCTTTCAGCCGACCAAAAAAGAGGCCAATGTCCCCAACATCAACACGATCCCCGGCGAGGATGTGTTCTGCATGGACATGCGGATCCTCCCCCGCTACCCGGTTAAAGAAGTACTTGCCGAAATTGACCATATCAAAACCGAAATCGAAAAAAAGCATGGGGTAAAGATTGAATATACCCTTCCCCAGTGTATGGAATCAAAGGCAACCCCGGCGGAGGCGCCCCTCATCAAACTTCTCTCCAAAACCGTCACCAAAGTTTACGGTATCAAAACCCATCCTGTCGGCATAGGCGGCGGCACTGTGGGGGCCTACCTCCGCAACGAAGGCATTGATTCGGCAGTTTGGTGCCGCATCGACGACACCGCCCACCAGCCCAATGAGTACGCGATCGTCGACAATATCTTGGGCGATGCAAAGGTCATGGCGCTGATGATGATGGATGGCTAGTGTAGTGTAATAAACAGAAGACAGAACCGCAGAGAACGCAGAGGGGTGCACGCGAAAGCGTGCAAACGCGGAGAACGCAAAGTGGAGAAGACAAGAGAATTTGAAGTTTATTTGATATTCTCCGCGTCCTCTGCGCCTCCTCCGTGTTCTCTGCGGTTTCTCTTCATTTTTCTTATTATGTCATTTGACTATTACAGAACACTAGCACCGTTTTGGGAAAGGTCCGCGGATTAACGCGGATATAGAATATAAGAGAATCAAAAAATGATAATTGAAGAATTTCCGTTTGCCGTTACGCCTCACTTTGCTGCTCTTGCAGGGCCGGAAAAGGATGATCCCATCAGGCGGCAGTTTCAACCTGACCCGCAGGAGGGCATCGTTCACGCGGGAGATTTGACGGACCCGTTAGGCGAAACTGCATACCGGGTGTTCCCGCGGCTGATTCACCAATACCGGGACAGGGCGCTGCTCAAGGTTACGGGAATCTGCGCGGGTCATTGCCGTTTCTGTTTCCGCCGGGTGTGGATAACAACAGCAGTGCCTTTTATTTCCGACGAGGAACTGGATCCAATTTGCCGCTGGCTTAAGGATCACGGGGAAGTCCGGGAGATACTCCTTTCCGGCGGCGATCCGCTTACCGGCAGTGATGAAGACCTTGCGCGGCTTTTTTCTGCGCTCCGCGACGCCCGGCCTGATATATTGCTGCGGCTCTGTACAAGAGTCCCTGTCACCGATCCTGAAAGGATAAATGCCGAAATCATCTCCCTTTGCAAGACGATGAAGCCTCTGCGGCTTGTGGTTCACATCAACCACCCAAAAGAACTATCGCCGGAGAGCCGCCGCCTCCTTGTATCCTTTGTGGAGGCAGGAATTCCCGTGCATGTTCAAACCGTACTGCTTCGCGGAATCAATGACAACGCCGAAACATTGGCGGAGCTTTTCAGGGAGTGTCTTAATTTAGGCCTTACCCCGTATTATCTTTTTCAGCTTGACCTTGCCCCCGGTACCGGTCATTTTCGTGTTCCGCTGCGGCAGGGGCTTGCCATATACGAGGAACTCAAAAAACTCATTTCGGGATTGGGGCTTCCTGCCTATGCGGTGGACCTTCCCGGAGGCGGCGGAAAGGTACGGCTCCATGAAGGGATCATCGCAGGTGAAAAAGAAACTGAAAACGGTATAATGCTGCTCCTCAAAGGTCCTGACGGGCGGCTCTGGGAGTATCCTGCGGGATAAATAAAGCGCTTTATTGGGCTGCCTGCGGCGCAGAATTACTCCGGTTTAAAAAACTTCATCGTATATTCAAGCTGATTGATGCCGAGGGTCTGCTCCGCCTGGGCAAGGCAAAGTGCAAATGAATATACCAGATTCATCATATCACGGCCGCTGCCGGCGTTATAACGATGCCGGGCATCCTGCTGCTTCCTGCCGTTTATCGAAATTTTGAAATCGGGAAACTGAACAATCCCGTCAATCATATCATTCACCAGGTCTTTGCGGTAGAGAAGCACCACCTCTTCACTTTTTTCGTAGATAATCGCAGGAGCGGTAGACCATTGGTAACCTTCATTGGTGATCCTGCGGAGCAGGTCGGTAAGGACATACAAAAGATCGCTGTACTTGATGTGGCTCAAATAATGATATTCTTCTATTTTTTCAGCCGTCTTTACTTCGACATAATCCGCTTCGTTCCGGTCATTATAAAAGACGGTTACTTCGGGGCCTTCGGGATTCAGATAGAGATCCTCATCAAAATCATCATCGGAATTTTCACCGTTAGGTACGCCTTCAGGTATGGATTCCGGAGCGGCCTGAACGGCGGATTCGAGCAGGGTATCCAGCAAAGTACCGGTCACAGCTGTTGTTTCCGGTGAAGCTGTTGTTTCCTGTGCCGGTTCATCCGGCAAGACCGCTGTATCCGGCAGAACCTCTGTATCCTGCGGAGCATCATCTTCTTGTGCAAACGCTAAAGGGCACAGGAAAAATAATAGCAATGCGCCTAACGCCAATTTTACTTTAGTCATCCGCATATCCTATTTTATTTGTACCGGCTTACGAGACGAAGCTGATTTATACATGGCGTCGATGATCTTCATCAGCACCAGCGCCTCTTCCGGTTTGTTGAGAGGTTCGGCCTTGCCGTTGATGCTCAAAATAAAATTGGAAGCGTTGCCGATGCGGCCCATGGATTCATCTTTTTCGGTTTTGATATCCTGATTTACCTGATTGCCGTATTCTTCGGTAAAGATGCGGCAGCTGTCTATGCTGGTTTCATCGATACCGTCAATACCAAAGAGCCGCTCTACCTTACCGCCTGCCTTGGTTCCCTGAAAGGTGACTGACACCATTTCCCGCTCATTCATTTCCGCCCAGGAACTGCGCACCATAAGACTCTGCCCGGTTTTAAACGTGACCATCGCATGACAGGAAGATTCCACATCGGTAATGCCCCTGGCGGCATCGGGAATGCCCCATGGACCTTTGAAAGCCTTGTTGTCCATGAAATCATAATAGGCGGTCCCGAGCAGATAGTCCGGTTCGGGGTACCCCATAAAATAAAGGGCCAAATCCAGCATGTGGGGAAGGTCTATCACCGGCCCTCCGCCGGAAAGCGCCTTTGTGGTAAACCAGCCGCCAAAACCGGGAATCCCCGCCCGCCTAATCCAGCTGGCCTGGGCAGAATTGATAGTCCCAACCCGGCCTTTCTTTATATATTTGATGATGGCCTGCGCTTCAGGGCGGGCGCGGTTATTAAAATCGAACATCAAAAGTTTTTTTGCCTTTTGGGAGGCGGTCAGCATCTCCGCCATTTCTGCGGCGTTGAGCGCAGGCGGTTTTTCACAGTAAACATGCTTACCGCTTTCCAGGGCTTCGATCACCAAAGGCTTGTGAAACTTATTCGGCGTAATAACCGAAACTGCATCCAGGCCGGGACACGCTTTTATCATCTCCCCAAGCGTTTTATAAATTCCGGAGATCCCCCGCCCTTCGGCAAAAGAAAGGGCCCGCTTCCTGTCCGGATCGGCAATGGCGATAACCTCCGCCCCTGCCCTTTTAAAGCCCTCGTAATGATAGAAAGCCATGCCTCCGGCGCCGACAATACCAACTTTTAGATTACTCATGTTACCCTCTCTCTCTATAATATCCCAAAAACACAAAAAATCAATCAAATATTGAACACTTGACAATACCCCTAAAAATCCGCATTGTACCATTTAGTGCTATTGCCGTTATTAAAGGGAGGTTGGGAGAACTATATTGAAAGGAAGCGATGTAATCATCGAGGGGGTTTCCAAGTCCTTTGGTGATTTTAGGGCTCTGAATAATGTGAGCCTTGAGATACATAAGGGCGAGTTTTTTTCCCTCCTGGGGCCTTCCGGGTGCGGGAAAACCACCCTTTTGCGGATTATTGCGGGTTTTGAGAGTCCCGATTCAGGCGTGGTTACCATTGACGGAACCGACGTGCTTCCCCTTCCCCCCAACCAGCGGCAGGCAAACACGGTTTTTCAAAATTATGCTCTTTTCCCCCACCTGACCGTGTTTGAAAATGTAGCTTTTTCCCTGCGGATACAGCATGTTCCCAAGGCGGAAATTGCCCCCAAGGTCAATGAATATCTGCGCCTCGTGCAGCTTGAAGGCCACGCCCAAAAGAAGCCCAATCAGCTTTCAGGCGGGCAGAAACAGCGGGTCGCCATTGCCCGCGCCCTGATAAACGAGCCCCGGGTGCTGCTTCTCGATGAGCCGCTGTCCGCCCTCGACGCCAAACTCCGCCAGCACATGCTCATCGAGCTGGACCAGATCCACGACAAAATCGGCATCACCTTTATCTACGTTACCCATGATCAGCAGGAAGCCCTTTCCGTCTCGGACCGTATCGCCGTCATGAACCAGGGTGATGTGCTGCAGGTCGGCACTCCCCACGAGATTTACGAAAGCCCCGCTACGGATTTTGCCGCCCGCTTTATCGGCGAAACCAACCTCTTTGACGGGACCGTTATAAAAGTCGAAAAACTTGATCAGCCCCTGCTGCCGGCAATGGCGCCCCTTGCCGAGGAATACATGGTGGAACTTGATGTGCCAAGCCTTGGAACGATCAAGGTGACCACCGTGGACAAGGTACAGGCAGGCCAGCAGGTAAGCTTTACCGTACGGCCGGAAAAAATTGTCATCACCAAAGAAAAACCTTCTACCAAACGGGCGGACATCAACCTTTTTCAGGGTATGGTTGATGAGCCGATTTATTCGGGCTTTCAAACCAAGTTCTATGTCAAGGTGATGGACAAGATTCTCATCAGGGTGATCAAACAGCACGCCAACTATTCCGATGAAGGCCCCGATATTGTCTGGAAAGATTCGGTGTATATTTCCTGGAGCGCCAACGACGGCTACATAGTCGGGATCAAAGATCCTGTGGAAGCCAAAGCATGAAAAGCGGAATTTCAAAGGCTGGTTCTCAAAACCGCAACTACGGCCCGGCTTATTCGGCGCCGATGACAATTTGGTTTACGGTTTTTTTCCTTGCCCCCCTCCTCATCATTGTGGTGTACAGCTTTCTCAAAAAAGGAGTCTACGGCGGAGTAGAAAAAGAGCTGTCGCTTGCCGCGTATACCGCCCTCGGGAACGGCAGTTTTATCACCATCGCGGTACGGACATTGATCACCTCGATCATCGCCACGATAATTACAATATTCATCGCCCTCCCCTGCGGCTACTTTATGGCCCGCAGCCGGAACCAGACTTTTCTTTTATTGCTGATCATCATCCCGTTCTGGACAAACTTCCTGATTCGGGTTTTTGCCTGGATGAACATTTTAGGGAACAACGGCTTTCTCAACGATTTTCTTTTGCGGACAGGGATTATCAAAGACTACATCCATTTTTTATACAACCAGCGGACTGTGATACTGGTACTGGTGTATATGTACCTGCCTTATGCGATTCTGCCCCTGTTTTCGACTATCGATAAATTTGATTTTTCCCTGCTGGAAGCGGCCCGCGACCTCGGCGCCAACAAGCCCGTGTCGATGATCAAGGTCCTGCTTCCCAATATCAGAAGCGGCCTGTACACGGCGGTCCTCTTTACCTTTATCCCGATATTCGGAGCCTATGCGGTGCCGCTCCTTGTCGGCGGCAAGGACTCGTATATGCTCGGTAACATCATCGCCGATCAGCTCACCAAATCCCGTAACTGGCCGCTGGCTTCGGCAATCTCGATGGTCCTGACCCTGGTCACCACCGCGGGGATACTTATTATGATGAACCTCCAGAAGAAGGACGCCTCCCGTCTCACCGAGGTTAAGGGGGTGAATAATTGACCGGCAAAAGTGCAATCCACGATATCATCACCTCAC
>JAISJS010000162.1 GCA_031261385.1 Treponema sp. | reverse complement strand
TTCTGCTTCGGAAATCATAATTCCGCTTTTTAAAGATGGCGAAGTTTTTGGCGTGCTGGATATTGACAGCCCTGTGCTGAACCGGTTTTCCGATACTGAGGAAGACTGCTTAAAACAAGCCGGTACTATCATAAATGAATTTCTTGCGGGGGTAAAATGATGAAGCGCATTTATTTAGCGGGCGGCTGTTTTTGGGGCGCCGAAAAATATCTTGGCATGATACCCGGCGTTCTTGCCACACAAACCGGTTTCGCAAACGGCCGGACCGAAAATCCTTCTTACGAGGATGTGTGCCGCAGGGACACAGGCCACGCCGAAACGGTACAGGTTGATTACGATGAGGAAAAACTTAAACTATCATTTTTGCTTGATCTTTTTTACGGTTCTATCGATCCTGTTTCAACCAACCGGCAGGGTCACGATATAGGTACGCAGTACCGGACGGGGATTTATTATACCGACGAGGCGGACAAGCCGGTTATTACCGAATCTATCGCCGCTCTGCAAAAAAAGCACGATGAAGCTATCGCCATCGAGGTACTGCCTCTGGAAAACTATTACCCCGCCGAGGAATACCACCAAAAATATTTGGATAAAAATCCCGGCGGATATTGTCATATTGGGCCGGGGACCTTTGAGGCGTTAAGGAAAGCGGTGACTGACACCACAATGTAACTATGCTATAATCCGGTTATGACTTTTTTCCTGATGCATAAAAACATAGCCGCCGCCGAGATTGGAATAGATGATGTCACTGAAGGTATATTCAAAATCTATGAGATACTCGATAGCGATCATCTGCCGGTTGGTATAGAAAAAGGCACAGGAAATGACGCGGCCAGATCCCTTAACGAATGGTGGATAGGGCGCGCCATACCTGCCAGTCGGAGCGGATTGCGTGAAGCGCTGGAGATACTCCGCATATCGTCACCCCAAGTGCTGCTGCTTAAATGTTTCGGCCTTTCCCTCTCGGATCAATATTGGGTTTGCCCAAAAGACAAGCCCCTAAAATGGGCGGACATCAATTTTTTTGAAAATGATTTTTCTGAAGATGTGGGAAATGCGCTTTTTGGAAAGGATATCGGCGGCGGGGAAATCAGTTTAAGCTCTCCGGATAATACCTCTGACGGCTGGCTTAAGAAAAAATGGGTCATTACCGACGGTAAACGGGTGCTTTTAAAGGGCGGGAGCCCGCCATTTTATCAGGAACCCTTTAACGAAGTCTTGGCTTCGATACTTATGGAAAAGCTTAACATTCCCCATGTACCCTATACCCTTGCCTGGGATAAAGAGCAGCCCATGAGCGCCTGTGAAGATTTTATCAGTCCCGAAACAGACCTTGTAAGCGCATGGCGCATTTACAGCGCTCAAAAGAGGCCGAACCACGCTTCAATTTACCAGCATACCGTCCACTGCATGGAGTCCCTGGGGATTCCCGGTGTAAAGGAAAGCCTTGACCGTATGATAATGGTGGATTTTCTGATTGCAAATACCGACAGGCACTTTAATAACTTTGGCGCAGTCCGAAATGCCGAAACCCTGGAATGGCTCGGCCTTGCGCCTGTTTTCGACTGCGGCACTTCCATGTGGCATGATCAAGCCACCCAACTGATACGGCCGGGTTATAAAAACCCGAGCAAGCCTTTTAAAAAAGAGCATGAGGAACAAATTAAACTTGTTACCTCTTTTGACTGGCTTAACCTAAAATGCCTTACCGGTGTTGAGGAAGAATACCGCGAACTTTTACGCAAAAGTATTTATATTGATGATCAAAGGCGGGATACGCTTTGCTCCGCACTGGTCAGCAGAATTAAGATGGTTGAGGAATTGAGGTAAATAGTGATTGACAAAACATAACATAATGTGTTATGTTTTGTATATGCAGCCGTTACGCTTATTACAGCAAACCTTGGAACAGGCGCCTGCCGGACGCTATCTTTTTACGTCAGGCGATTTTTCCCCCCTCTTTCCGGATCTTTCGGTAGATGCCCTGCGAATGCTTTTGTCCCGGGCGGTGGAACAGCGCTTACTCCTGCGGGTTTGCAAGGGAGTGTATATCTATTCCAAAGCGCATTATCAAAGGGGTTTGGTTTTGTACCATACTGCTTCACGACTGCGTGAACGGAACCTTTCCTATCTGAGCCTTGAAAGCGTCCTGTCTGAAGCCGGTTTCATTTCTCAAATCCCTCTTGGATGGATTACGCTGATGACCCACGGCCGATCGGGGAAAATAAACTGCGGACCATGGGGAACCATTGAATTTATCCATACCCAACGAAAGGGCGAAACGTTAATGGAAGATCTCATCTTTGATGATCGCTATAATCTATGGCGGGCTTCGGTACCATTGGCGCTTCACGATATGAAGACTACGCGGCGGCCTTTGGATTTAATTAACTCAAACATGAAGGAAGAAATTGATGAATTATTTTGATACTTTGGTAAACACCGCCCTTGAAAGCAATCTCGGGTTTTCCGGTCTTCGCCCGGTCGTAGAAAAAGAAATACTGCATCACGATATACTTCGGGAAATGAACAAAGCCGGCTTTCTCAAAAAGGTCACTTTCATTGGCGGTACGTGCCTTAGGCTTTGTTATGGCTCAGAACGGTTAAGCGAAGATCTTGATTTTACAGGCGGCTTTTCTTTTAAGAAAAATGATATTGCAGATTTGGGATCAATTTTAAAATCTTCTCTGG
>JAISJS010000153.1 GCA_031261385.1 Treponema sp. | reverse complement strand
GAACAAATTGTCAAAGGATGTTATCTCCGAAAGTTCGGGCGAAAACTGGGTGACGGAAATGTCCGACAACGAGCTCATGAACTTGTTCAAACTGGAGGTGTAGCGCATGAGTTGGTTCTATTATGAAAGAAAGCCAACAGTAGGGGAGCAGCGGGTAGAGGCGAAGCAGCGGCTTCTGAAACTTCGCAAAAAAAATCCGGATATAACTCCTGTCATCATTGATGGGAACAAAATCGCCAGGACCTGGTGGGGCTCCTCGTGGTGTAAAAACCTTGAGCGCTATGCCGATTATGAAAACCGTATCGGACGGGGCCGCTCGTATGTAAGGAACGGACTTGTGCTGGACCTGAAAATTTCTGAGGGAATGATTACTGCGTTGGTCAGCGGCAGCAGCATTTACGATATCACGATTAAAATCGACAAACTCTCTGCAAAGAAGTGGAAAAACATTGCGGCGCAGTGTGCAAAACGCATTGATAGCATAGCGGCTCTTATAGAAGGCAAATTTCCCGAAGAATTTGGCGAGATCTTTATGAAGCAGGGTGATGGCTTATTTCCTTCTCCAAGGGAAATCCATATGGACTGCAGTTGCCCTGACTGGGCGACCATGTGTAAGCATATAGCGGCCGCCCTTTATGCTGTAGGCGCAAAGCTGGATACCGACCCGCTGTTGTTTTTCAGTTTGCGCGGCATTGATCCATCGGAACTCATCAAGAAGTCGGTAAACGAAAAGATGAAATCACTGCTTGCCAATGCGGGGAAAAAATCCGAGCGCGTAATTGCCAATAAAGATATTGAACGGATTTTCGGGATATGATAGCCGAAGGCGAAACGAAAAACCGTATGGAAACGGCCTTGTCGGATATAGCGAGGGCTTTGTGACGAGTACATCAACTTCATCAAACAACACGATAAGCGGCTTCGGCGCTACCCTGTTTAGCCCATTCGGTTAGTGTTGCGTTTAACCAAGCTACAGATTCGTCCCCTGCGTTGATCTCTCGTGCCCAGCTTTGCAAAAACGTGGTCTTGCCCGTCTGCCGCGGTGCATGAAACACCCAATACAGCTTGTCGCGAATATATCGGCTGAGCTGCGCCCCGACCAGCCGCTCTTCCGGGGGAAGCATATAGTGGTCCAGCGGGTTACACGGCCCGGTAGTATTGAAGAAGCGGATAGAGGGTATCACAATAGATAATGAATATCGCCGGAACGAAGATCCACGTTTCGGATAATTGCCAGTTTCTTAGCACCCCACCACGGTGATGCCGTCTTCCTCCGCCCACGTCAGCCGCTTGTTCCACGAGGGTTTCTTCCCTTTGGATCGCCGGTCAAATATCACGAGGTATGCAGGAGCTTTCTCATCTATCATATCGCGGTATTTTGCGATCTGCTCCAGACCTTGCGCTTTCACCTTTTTGGGCGAAGAATAGTCATAAATCAGCTTTATCTCAATAATATAGATTTTACTCCGAAACTCCACCGCCAAATCCATGCGCCCGCGTCCTGCCGCGTATTCGCGGTCTATACGCCCGCCGCCGTTCAACACCCGCTGTAAAAATGCCTGTAGCAGCAAGTGCGGAAACGCCTCCGTGTAATCCATCTTCTGTTCCCATATCTCAGAGTTTGCCCGCCAGAACTTCTGGAATTCTTTGAGTAGCGAGTCCATGTCCAATGAACCGTCTTCATTTTCCCATTTCCATTCCGGCTGTATGATAGCATCTTGCGTTCCTTGGGTAAATTGCCGTGCTAGCACTTCCCGATAGATTGGATTTGCAACTTGCGGCGTCCCGCCTTCCTTGGATACAAGCCCTAAGTCAAGGCAATAGGCAAACGCATCACTTTGTGTAAGAAACATATCCGGCTCGCCAACCATCAGGGTTTCTATGATTTTGTAGACTTGCTTATCGTTGAGACGCACGGCAAGCGCATCCAGATGCGTTTCCCGCGCCTGTATCATTTGCTCCCGGGCTTGGCGTATATGTTCTATCGTTACTGGTTGATAATCATCTTCGTCAAGTACCCGCATAGTCGCACGCTGAAAAAGCGAATTGACTATCCACGGCTGCCCTTTCGACTGTTCATACACATACTCAAACGCTTCCTGTGTTATCTGTTGACCCGTCTCTTCGGTATGCTGCGCAAAGAGACGTGCAACATCGTCTTTATGAAAATTAGATAACAACACAGAATCTGTTTTTATATTGAAGGGCGAGCCGGGGTTTGGAGCGGCGCCGCCCTTTGCCGCAGTAATGTAGTCTTTCAAATCCCACATCCCCACCAGCGCCACCGATACCGGAAACTTCCCTGCTCCGCGCTCTGCAAAACCATCCCGCAATTGCCGCAGAAAACTGATAAGCGTATCGCCCACTAGTACATCAACTTCATCAAACAACACGATAAGCGGCTTCGGCGCTACCTGTTTAGCCCATTCGGTTAATATTGCGTTTAACATAGATTGATAAGCCTGACCTTCTACTTTCGGTACCGGTAAACCGCCGCGCTCAGCCCATATCCTTATAGCATCGTACAGCGGCTGCATAGCCCGCTCCGGCTCCGCAATTCCCTGGCATCTCTCTACCGTCACATAGCAAGCGATAGCATCGTTCCCTGCGTTGATCTCACGTGACCAATTCTGCAAAAACGTGGTCTTGCCTGTCTGCCGCGGTGCGTGAAGCACCCAATACAGCTTGTCGCGAATATATCGGCTGAGCTGCGCCCCGACCAGCCGCTCTTCCGGGGGAAGCATATAGTGGTCCAGCGGGTTACACGGCCCGGTGGTGTTGAAGAAGCGGACAGGACGTTTCTGGTTTTCATTGTATATCATAAGAATATGATAATACCGTTTTGGTAAGAAGGCAAGGATAGGGAAACAATTTACAATGAAGTCAGGGCAGATCGATTATGATTTTGCCCCCTACACATCCTTGGGCCGTGAATCCTGCACCCTGACTGCCTTGCCTTCCGACACGGGGAGTGCGCCTGATTCGTGGAGTTCCACCCGCGGGTTAATCGTAATGCTGGCCTGAAGGGTTTTGCGGATTTTTTCCTTGATGGCGTTGAGGGGACGGGAATCGTCCATGAAAATATCGGGCCGTACTTCAACTTTTACGGTGAGCCGGTCGAGGACCCCTTCTTTTTCCACCACGATAAGGTAATTGTTGCCGACTTCTTTTATCGCCATGATCACTTCTTCAATCTGGCTTGGGAAAAGATTTACCCCGTTGATGATAAGCATATCGTCGCTGCGGCCGGTGATACGGTGAATGCGGCGGTGAGTTCTTCCGCAGGCGCAGGGCTCGGTGTAAAAGGCAGTGAGATCGCGGGTGCGGTAACGGAGTATTGGCGTAGCTTCACGGCAGAGGATAGTGAGGACCAGTTCCCCGGTTTCCCCATCGGGTACCGGTTCAAGGGTATCGGGGTTGACGATCTCGGCAATGTAGCCGTCTTCCCAAAGGTGGAGGCCGTTTTTACACTGACACTCAAAGGCGACGCCGGGGCCGTTCATTTCGGAAAGGCCGTAGGAATTAAACACGTCAATGTTAAGTAGTTCTTCGATGCGGCGCCTTGTATCTTCCGAATACGGTTCCGCCCCGGCAAAGGCCCGTTTCAGTTTGAGGCTGTCACGGTTTATCCCTTCTTCCTTCATCTTTGCTTCAACATGCAGCAGAAAACTCGGCGTTGCGTGAACGACGGTGGTGCCGAAGTCCTGCATCAGGCGGAATTGCCGGGTGGTGTTTCCCGATCCCGACGGAATCACAAGCATCCCGACTTCTTCACCGCCGGCGTGAAACCCGAGGCCGCCGGTGAAAAGGCCGTAGGTGATCATATTCTGAAACACGTCGGTCTTGTTGCAGCCGGTCCCGTAAATACAGCGGGCCACAAAACTTGTCCAGTTCTTGATATCATCGCGGCTAAAATAAATCGTCGTGGGAATCCCGGTGGTGCCGCTTGAGGCATGGAGCCTGATCACGTCATCGCGGTTAATGCTTAAAAAACCGTAAGGAAAACCTGAACGGAGATCGTTCTTGGTGGTAAACGGAATACGTTTAAGGTCGGAAAGAGCCTTGATATCATCGGGACTGCTGATTCCGACAGCTTTAAGCCTGGCTGCGTAAAACGGAGTCCGCAGGCTGTAGCCGATCATTTTTTTTAGCTGTACAAGCTGATAGGAGGCAAGCTCAGGCCGGCTCATGGTTTCAAATTTTTCGTTCCAGTACTGATACGTCATGATGCAACTCCAATGTTCAAAGATTTAACCACAAAGATAAGAAGAAGATTTCTAACCGCAAAGTCGAAGAAGTTAAAGAAGGAAAATGAAGATTTGTAATCGGATTCCCCTTTTTCGACTTTGCGGTTCATTCTTCTTAATTTCCCTGTGACACCGCATTTCGGCCCAGTTGAAAAGCCTTTTTATTCGCCTCGCCTACAGACGGGTCTTTATTGGCGAACATCGCGGTTATGGTGTTCTCAAGTGTTTCCGCCGTAATGGGAAGGAAGGGTGAGGCGGCGCCGACCATGACCATGTTCACCGCCCGCGCAAGACCCGCCTCTTTTGCAAGGGCGGCGGCTTCGACGATGCGGGAAACCGGGAAAGCGTTTATTGCCGCAACAATGTCGGCAATGTCGGGGTAATCGTTTATGTTGATAAAGGGCTCCGCTGCGCTGACAAGGCTTCCTTCGGGACTGAGCCATGCCGCATAACGGAGGCTTTCCAGCGGTTCCATCGAAACAATCAAATCCGCCGCTCCTTTAGGCACCAGGTCCGAAGCAATCACCTGGTCGGAAATACGCAGATGCGCCAGTACCGCTCCGCCGCGCTGCGCCATACCGTGTACTTCGGACTGGCGCACGGCAAGCCCTTCCTTAACCGCCGCCTGTGCAATAATGGCGGCAATGGAGAGCACACCCTGTCCGCCGACCCCCGCTAAAATAATGTCTTTTTTCAAAATGCAACCTCTTTAATATTTAACCACGAATATAAGAAGAAGATTTCTAACCGCAAAGGCGAAGAAGTCGCAGAAGGAAAGAAAACAGAAAGATTTGTAATTAAACTCTCCCACTTATTCGCCTTATTCGCCTTTGCGGTTTTATTATTCCTCATTTCTTACTCTTTTGTCTCTTGCGGAACGCTTCCAGACATTCCCGCCTGAATATCACCACGGAAAGCCCGCGGTACTCAACTTCTTTTTTAAGCCGCGCGGCGTTTTCATCGATAAGCTGTTTTTTCGCTTCCAGTTCCAGAAGATGTTCCGGTAAGACGCCGCAGCCTAAAATAAGGTCACGCAATTTATCCGAGGGGATCATCGTCTGCTGGCAGCCGGTCATCGCCACGATAGAATTGTCCAGGATCACGAGGGTCATCGGGACATTCGCAGTGACGGCGTCGATAAGACCGCCTATCCCCGAATGGAGAAAGGTTGAGTCGCCGATGACGCCAATCGCATAGGGAATACCCGCGTCGGCGGCGCCCTTTGCCATGCCCACCGAAGCGCCCATGCAGACGATGCTCTCCGGGACCGAGTAGGGCGGGGCGGCGCCCAGGCTGTAACAGCCTATGTCGGATGTTATCGCCACCGTCGGATGATTCGGCGCGCTATCCAGTTCCGCCGCTACTTTTTTGATCGTTTCATAACTGTCGGCATGGGGGCAGCCCTGACATAACTGCGGCGGACGCGAAATTTTTCCCGCGGCAAAATTGTTCACAGAATTACTGATGTCGTCGTGTTTTTGCTTGATCACATCCAGCACACTGGACCGCGGCGGAAGGCCAAGGCTTTTGCGGACATTGTCCGGATCAAGTTCGCCAACCCTGACCACAACACCGTCAAGTTTACCGTTAATTGTGACGCTCTGGTTTAATATCCCGCGGAGCTTTGCTTCGATAAAGGGCTGGCCTTCTTCAATCACTAAAACCTTTTCGGCATTTTCACAGAGTTTTCGTATTGAATTAACGGGCAAAGGGTATGATCCAATATGCAGGCGCGCCGGTAAATTACTGTGCTGTTTTTCGCTGCGCTGCGCGATGAGATCGTCAAGATTTTCTTCGTAATAATTGCCGCCAAGTCCTGACGTGATCACGGCAAGATCGGTTTTACCGCCGGCAGGTAATTCCAGTTTATTGGCGTTATGCGCAGCGGACCAGCCTGAAATATCTTTCTGTTTTTCGATAAGGGAAGCATAATTACGCCGGGCAAATGCCGGAAGGAGCATCCAGCGGGTCCTCTCATCTGTTTTGGATACCGGGTTTTGTTTTTGAGCGGCGCCGACATTTACTGCAGCCCGCGCATGGGAGAGCCGTGTCGCCAAACGGAGCATAACGGGAATTTGAAAACGTTCGGAAACTTCAAATGCTTCCCGCGTCATATCATAGGCTTCCTGCTGATTTCTCGGTTCGAGACAGGGGATCAGGGCAAAGTCCGCATAGAAACGTGAGTCCTGCTCGTTCTGGGAACTGTGCATACCGGGATCGTCGGCAACGGCAATGACGAGCCCGCCCTTGATTCCGAGAAGCGCCCCGTTGATAAACGGATCGGCGGCCGCATTGAGCCCGACATGTTTCATCGTGATGATCGAACGTCTGCCGGCAAACGAAACGCCGAGCCCCGCCTCCACCGCAGTTTTTTCATTGGTACACCACCGGGCAATGGGGCCGCCCTTTTCAAATTCGGCAAGCAGATATTCAAGTATCTCAGTCGAAGGGGTGCCCGGATACCCATACGCGGCGCTTATCCCCGCATGAAGCGCCCCCAGCGCAACCGCCTCATCTCCCAATAACGCAATAGTCTCACTCATTCACTTTTCCTTACTCCTAACTTTTAAGAATACAAACCGCTAAGATGAAGAATTTTAACCGCAAAGGCGAATAAGGCGCAGAAGGAAGGAAAAGAAATAAGAATATTCTTCTTTATGTATTCCCTTTTTCGCCTTCTTCGCCTTTGCGGTTCAATTATCTTCTTCCTATATCCCCTCAAAGGCCTTGTCCAGAATTTCCTTCTCAGGCGCCTTGGTAAAACTTGAAACAACCGGTACCACAATAAACGGCACAATGATAGCGATCGATGCCGACAGCGGAGAATTGGATGCGCCAAGGATAAAGAACAGGGCAATTTCTACGGCGAGCCCTGCGATGAGACCCGCATACGCTCCTGCCTTCGTTACCTTTTTTGAGTAAAGCCCAAGGATGTACGGCGCCGCAAAGGAACCGGAGACCGCCCCCCAGCTCAGTGACATCAGGTAGACAATGATGCTGATCTGGAAGCGGGAAATAAAATACGAAATGACAATAAAAACACCCGACAGGAATCGCATCATTGCCACTGAATGATCTTTACCGGTTTTTGTTTCAAGTTTGACCGGGGCCAGGTCTATAGCGATGGCCGAGGAAGACACCAGTACAAGGGATGACAATGTGGACATCGATGCCGAAAGTATCAACAACATGATCAGGGCCACCAGCAGATCAGGCAGTTTGGTGGTGAGTAATGTGGGAACGATCAGGTCATAAAGAATTCTCCCGTCTTTTTGCGGCACGGTATCAAGGTTGAAAAATACATGGGAGAAGGCGCCGGTAGAATATGCGGCAAAGCCTATCATCAGGGCAAAAATCGTAGTAACGATTGCCGCCTTGGGGATCACCTTTTCGTTTTTAATTGCATAGAATTTTTGGGTCATCTGGGGAAGGCCCCAGGTACCAAAGCTGGTCATAAACACGAGCGATATAATCGTCAATACCGATGGCTGGTTCAGCCCCAGGATGGGCGCTTGACCCGCAGGCGGAACATGGGTTGGATACGCTTCGATAACTTTTTTTACCATTTCAAAGTAGCCGCCGCCTTGCCCTGCAAGAATGCCGATCATCAGGGCGGCTCC
>JAISJS010000140.1 GCA_031261385.1 Treponema sp. | reverse complement strand
CTGCCCGTAACATTCATGGAGCTTGATACCCGTACCGGCAAACGGAAGCCCTGGGGAATGTTCCAGGGCTACTACCGCGATGATGAGCTTACCCGCAGCGTGTGGTTCAATGACATTTACCATACCGGCGACATGGCCTGGCGGGATGAGGATGGGTATTACTGGTTTGTCGGCCGGGCCGACGATGTGATTAAAAGTTCCGGCTACCGGATAGGCCCCTTTGAGGTTGAAAGCGCCCTCATGGAACATCCTGCAGTGCTGGAATGTGCGATTACCGGGGTACCCGATGAAGACCGGGGCGCCGTAGTAAAGGCCACCGTTGTTCTTGCCAGGGGCTATGAAAGTTCCGAAGCGCTCAAGCAGGAACTCCAGAATCACGTAAAAAAGACCACCGCCCCGTATAAATACCCCCGTATTATCGAATTCGTCACGGAACTTCCCAAGACGATCAGCGGCAAAATCCGCCGGGTACAGATACGGGAGGATGATGTTGAATAAACATTCAGTTTGTGCTATGTTTTTTGTATAAATATACGTTAAGGATGATTTGATGGCTGGGACTAAGGAGTATCTCTCCGAAATTACCGGGAACGATTATATCGATTCCGGACTGTATGACAAATTCAATGTGAAGCGCGGTCTCCGCAATGCCGACGGGACCGGGGTGCTGGTAGGCCTTACCCGGATTGGCGACGTCCACGGTTATGTGATAGATGAAAACGAAAAGGTCGCCGTCGACGGCAAATTGTATTACCGGGGCATTGATGTTGAAGATATCGTCGCTGCCGCCGAACGGGAAAAACGTTTTGGTTTTGAGGAAACGGTTTTTCTGCTTATGTTCGGCCAGCTCCCCAACGCCCTTCAGCTTGAGCATTTCTCTGCCCTTATGGGGGACTGCCGCGCCCTGCCCAAGAATTTTGCCGAAGACTGTATCATGAAGACACCCTCCCGGGATATCATGAACAAGCTGGGCCGGTCGGTGCTGACCCTCTACTCGTATGATCAGGATCCCGACAATAATTCTTCTGAAAATGTACTCCGCCAGTGCCTCGAACTTATCGCCCGGTTCCCCACCATTGTGGCGTATTCGTATATGGCAAAAAAACATTATTTTGATCAGGAAAGCCTGATTCTCCATCATCCTGAATCCACTTCGAGCAGTGCGGAAACAATCCTCTCTCTGATCCGCCCGGATCAGCAGTATACCCGGCTGGAGGCGGAGATACTCGATCTGGCTCTGATCCTCCATGCAGAACACGGCGGGGGAAACAATTCAACTTTTGCCGTCCACCTGCTTACCTCGGCGGAAACCGATACCTATGCGGCGATTACCGCAGGGATCAATTCCCTTAAAGGGTTTAAGCACGGCGGGGCAAATATCAAAGTTATTGGAATGATGGAAGACATCAAACAGAATGTAAAACACTGGGACAGCGAAGGCGAGGTCGCCGATTACCTTGAATGGATACTTCGGGGCAAAGCTTACGACCATTCCGGGTTGATCTACGGGCAGGGCCACGCCGTGTACACCAAAAGCGATCCAAGGACGACGCTGCTCCGGGGCAAGGCTGAAATACTTGCCGCCGAAAAAGGCCTTAACGACGAACTGGAACTTTACAAACTTGTTGACGCCTTAAGCCCCGTGATCTTTAAAAAAGTCAAAGAATCCACCAAGGATATCTGTACCAACGTGGATTTTTACTCGGGCTTTGTCTACAGGATGCTCGGTATACCTTCGGAGCTTTTTACCCCGATTTTTGCGGTAAGCCGTGTAGCCGGCTGGTGCGCCCACCGCCTGGAAGAAATTGTCTCAGGCGGCAGGATCATCCGCCCCGCCTACAAATGCGTCCAGCCCCGTCTTGCGTATACTCCAATGGAAGAGCGGGAATAGATATAAATTTCTTCCGTCTTCATTCGTTCGTGTGGTTCGTGGTAAATTTCCTCTCCTTCTTATTCGTCTGAATCCAGTATCCGGTGGCCTTCCCGGGCTTTCATAACCTCTTCGGCAGTCTTTCCGGAAATAGGCGCATAGTGATCGAATTCTACGCTGAAAGATCCCGTGCCGCTTGTGATGGAACGGAGGTCAATCGAATAGCGGAGCAGTTCTGACTGGGGCGCCTGGGCTTTTATTTCCGCAATGCCCCCGACGGAATCTTCGCCGGAGATTTTTCCGCGTTTTCCGGAAAGGTCGGACATGACGTCCCCAAGGTACTTTTCTTCCACAAAAACGGTCAGGTTCATAATGGGTTCAAGCAGGGTGGGGTTTGCATTTCGCATTGCTTCGCGGAACGCATTACGGGCGGCGAGTTTAAAGGACAGTTCCGATGAATCGACCGGATGGAATTTCCCGTCGGTAATTTTTGCTTCCACATCCACTACGGGGTAAGCGGCCATGGTACCGGCGGCCATAGCTTCAAGGACGCCCTTCTCGACGCCGGGGATGTACTGCTTGGGTACCGAGCCGCCGAAGGTTGCGTTAACGAACTGATATTTTTCGCCGCGGGGCAGCGGGACGATTTCCAGTACCACTTTGCCGTACTGGCCATGCCCGCCGGTCTGCTTTTTGTGGGTATATTCGGCGCCGGATTTTTTGGTGATCGTTTCCCGGTATGCAACGCTTGGAATATGGGTTTCCATTTCTATTTTCTGGTTGGCCTTTATCTTGTCAAGGATGATGTTGATCTGGAGCTCGCCCATGCCGGAGATGACCGTCTCCTTGGTTTCGGCATTAAACAGATACCGGAACGTCTTGTCTTCCTCGGTTGCCCGAATCAGGTTTTCACCGAGTTTGTCATCGTCCTTTTTGGCAACTGCGTTGACCGCAACCGAATGAACCGGCTCGGGGAGACGCAGGTGGAGGAAATTAATAGAAGTATCCCCCGCACTGACGGTATCGTTGGTTTTGAAAGTAGCGGTTTTTGTTACGATTCCCACATCGCCGGCAAAAAGCTCATGAACTTCTTCAAGTTTTTTACCCTGGCAGATATAGAGCTTGCCGACTTTTTCTTTTTTATTTTCGGAGACATTATACACTTCGGAATCGGCGGCTAATTTGCCGGTGATGACCTTTAGCCAGGAAAGTTTTCCCGAAAATTGATCAAAGGCAGTCTTGATTACCAGCGCCGAAAATGCCTTTCCGGGATCGATGGGGACGGCCAGTTCCTTTCCCTCGGCGTCAAATGCCACATCCTTTGCCGTCAGGGGGTTCGGGCCTATGTCGGCGGCAAAATCAAGGAACGGGAGGAGGCCTGAGTTTTTAAGGGCAACCCCGGCAAAGACCGGGAAAATTTTATGCTCTGCCAGGGCTTCAATAAGCCCCGTGTGCATTTCCTCCGCGGTCAGGGAACCCTTATCAATATAATGCTCCATCAGGGCGTCATCACCCTCTGCGGCCGCCTCAATGAGCTTTTCCCGTGCGGCGGCGGCTTTTTCCTTATAGTCATCGGGGATGGGGCCTTCTTTTTCGACAGCCGATCCATCTCCCTCTACAAAATAGGCTTTTTCATTTAAAACATCGATAACGCCCCTGTAATTGGGTCCCGCACCGATGGGCAGGGTAATAGCCACGGGCTCAACCCTGAATTTTTCTTTAATATCCTGCAGGGCTTTGTCAAAATCCGCCCGTTCATCGTCCATTTTGGTGACAAAAAACCCGCGTGGCTTATTGCGCCTTTCGAGGTTTCGCCACAGTTTAATGGTTTCTATCTGAACCCCTGACCGTGCATCAACCGTCAGAATGGCAAATTCCGAGGCCCGGAAGGTGAGAATGACATCCCCGGTAAAATCCGAAGAGCCGGGAGTATCAAAAAGATTGATCTTTTTGCCGTTCCGCTCAATATGGGCCAGAGCGGCGTGAATAGAGATTTTCCGTTCAATCTCCTCAGGTGTCGAATCCCCTGTGGTTTTTCCCGATTCCACCGTTTCCGCCTTGGGGATTACCCCCCCGGCAAAGAGCAGGTGTTCAAACAGGGTGGTTTTGCCGGTCTGACCGTGACCGGCAATCGAAACATTCTTGATAAGATCCGTGGTATAACTCATAATGTCTACCATTTTGAAGTGGTATTGATGAATTGTCAAGGAAAATCTGTATATTTGAGCGTTAGGACTGAATTCCCCGGGCTAAAGTCCGTACCTTCCACTTCCCCAGGGTACGGTTTGTCGTATTAAATACTGCGCCAACCTTGACCAGTTTGCGGTCACCTGCCGTGTAGGGTACCAGAAACCCCTTATCGTCTATTTGTTTTAGCGCCGCCATTACCAGCTTATCGGAATTATCAGGGGCTATTTTAAATCTTTGAAAAATCTGGAAACAAAGAAATCCTGGTTATCCGGCCGTTGGGGCGCATACAGGGGAAGCAGCTCATCCAAAAATCCAAATTCAACTTCCTCGTTGGGAAAGCCCAGGGTATATTCACCGAGTTGT
>JAISJS010000403.1 GCA_031261385.1 Treponema sp. | reverse complement strand
TCTGCCAAAAGTAAGAAATGCATCAGGAGAACCCAAATCGTCAATAACTCCAAAGGACATTCCTTTCAGAACATCCAGATGTGTAAGATACGAATAGGCGGCAATAAAAAAAGGTATTTGAATAAGTAAACCCAATGTACTGCGCAAGGCATACACCGGATGATACCGATTCTGCCGATAATAGGTGGACAATACCATGTATTGCTCATCACCTTTAAAAACGCCTTTAATTTTGGCGATTTTTGGTGCAAGGCATTTTTGAG
The DNA here is from genome assembly GCA_031261385.1 of Treponema sp. Taxonomy (GTDB): domain Bacteria; phylum Spirochaetota; class Spirochaetia; order Treponematales; family Breznakiellaceae; genus JAISJS01. Next base: position 8,768 of record JAISJS010000403.1, on the reverse strand, counting down.
TTTCCCGCTCCAGTATCTGCCATTTCTCGGCAATAAAATAAAGCGGTAAAGTAAATACACTAACCGCTATACTTACACCAAAAATTGAAATGCCTGGGTTGCGAAAAACCCGAAATACGAACAGATATACCAACTCAATTATTTGTACCAGAGGGAAAATAATTATATTGTATAAGAGGTCAGGCATGAAGCATTACTTTATTTTGATACGTTTGCCTTGCAATTGAATTGAAGGAACAGGCAATGTCTTTTTCTCCATTATATATCGGGACTATTATTGAAACGAGCACATTTAACCTCTTGTTATTCTTTTCACGATATATCGATAGCTTTTCAAAATAAAATTCAGTAATTTTGTGTTACCGTATTTTTCAATAATATCACCATAAATACTGGTACGATAATCATATAATTCACAAATAGAAGGCGAAATGTCACCAAAAATATCTTTGAACACCAGCTTTTTTTCGTTTTCCCGTTTATCCGCATGAACTGTACTGATGCCCCGCAAATCATAAAGTACTATATCAGTATTGATGTGAACAAATATTGTTTTATATATCCACGCTTCTTTCAGCAGGAATTCCGTATCGCCAACTATTCGCAGGGTTTCATTGTAAAACCCATGTTCAATAAACAATGAACGGCGTATCAGCATATTCTGATGATTTATTGAATGACCTATAATGTAGTTTACATCTACATTTTGAGGGATCGCCAGATATGTACCATCGCTTTTACTCCAGTTGCTGTAATAGATGTCAGCAGTGCAATCAATTTCCGCAAAAACTGTTTGCAGGGTTTCAGGGGCAAGTAAGCAATCCGCACTATTTAAAAACAGGCAATATTCCCCTGTCGATTTTCGGATTCCCTTATTCATCGCATTGTAGATGCCGGAATCCGGTTCCGATATCCACCAGGTGATTTTATCCGCATATTTCTTGATTATATCCACACTGCCGTCGTCTGAATTGCCGTCGATAACGATATATTCAAAGTCAGCGAAGGTTTGGCATACGACACTTTGAATTGTTTTTTCAAGGCCGACGACATTGTTTCTGTTGACCGTTATAATAGAGAGCTTCATATTTCGCGCTTGCCAAAAAAGACAAGCCCCACCCGTCCTATATGATCAATAAGCGCGGGGTTGTCAATATGCTTGTATATTGATAAATCAATCATCCAGGGCAAGAGCAAGTCATCAAGCTCTGTTTCAATTCGTAACAATTCCTGAAAGGTAACGTGGCCAAAAAGCGTCAAATCTATATCTGAACCGTTTTTGTAGGTTCCTTTGGCCCGTGAACCGTAGAGAACCGCTTTTTCAATGGCGGAATATTTTTCGAAAACCTTGTTTATTTTTTCAACCGCCCCATCAGGAAGTCCGTACATCTTTCCGCAAGTCCTCTTCATAGCCTTTCATGAGGCTGCATAGTTTCCTGAATTCCTCAATGTACGCATTGACAATCGCACCGGCTATTGACCGGGCAGTGTCCACGTTATAGGTATGGCTGGATATATTTCTGCTTCTTATCATGTCCATCCAAATTTCCCCGTTTTCCAAATACCCTTCCTTAAAAGCAAGCCGTGTCGTATCTCTTGAACCATGTATGTCCTTAAACCCCTTGTATTCAAGATAGTCCTTAAGCAAATTCCATGAAAGCTCATGGGTAAATTCAAACCCCTGGATTAATCCCTGTTCTTCAAGTTCGGTGAGGGGGCGCTCCGCCGCAATGGCGACCCCCCGCTCAAGCGCCGCCAGGGCATTTTTGTAACTGCTAAATCGCTGTATCCAGCGGACATCTTCATTCATTTTTTTTCTGCTGCGCAAAAAGCGGCGTATGCCTTCGCTATCCCGTCCCTAAGGCTGGTCTTCGCCTTCCAGCCCATGGCGTGCAGCCGGGAGACATCCAGCAGCTTCCTCGGCGTGCCGTTAGGCTTTGACGTGTCCCATTCTATCCGGCAAGTCCTGCCCGGCGCATCGGCATAGACTATCTGCCGGATAGTTTCCGCCAATTCCTTGACGGCAATATCCGTGCCGACGCCGATGTTGATAAAATCGCCGATATCGGCGGCTTCTTTATTGTCCATAAGGTATAAGACCGCGTCGGCGAGGTCTTCGCTGTAGAGAAATTCCCGGTAAGGGGAACCGTCGCCCCAAAGGGTTACGGTATCTTTCCCCGTGGTTTTGGCCTCGTGGAATTTTTTTATCAGCGAGGGCAGCACATGGCCGTTCTCCGTGTCGTAGGTGTCCTCCGGGCCGTAGAGGTTGGTGGGCATTACCGAAATATAGTTGGTCCCGTATTGCTGGTTGTAATAGGAACACAGCTTTATTACCGCGATTTTGGCGACCGCATAGGCCTCGTTGGTCGGCTCCAGCAGGCCGGTCAGGAGGTATTCTTCCTTTAAGGGCTGGGGCGCCAGCTTGGGGTAAATGCAGGACGAGCCCAGGTTCAGCAGCTTTGTAACCTTGCTTTTATAGGCGGCGTTGACCACGTTATAGCCGATCATCATATTTTGATAGATGAATTCGGCGGGGTAGGTCGAATTGGCGCCGATGCCGCCTACCTTCGCGGCGGTCAAAAACACGTAATCCGGTTTTACCCTGCCAAAAAAATCTTCCACGGCCCTTTGATCCGTCAGGTCCACTTCTTTATGGGTGGCGGTAATGATATTGCCAAACCCCTCGGATTCGAGCTTCCTGAGTATGGCGCTTCCCACAAGGCCCCGGTGCCCGGCGATATAAATTTTTCCCTGTTTATTCATAGTAGTTCTTTATGGTATATCCTCCCTTTTTAAGATGAATCTCCCTTTCCGCTATCTCCAAATCGTTTTTGACCATCATCCGTACCAGTTCGGGAAGCTGCACCTTTGGCTTCCAGCCCAATTTGGTGACCGCCTTTGTGGGGTCGCCTATGAGGATGTCCACCTCGGCGGGGCGGAAATACTTGGGATCGATTTCCACCAGGGTTTTTCCGCTTTCGGCGTCAATGCCCTTTTCGTTGACGCCGGAACCTTCCCATTTCAGGGTAATGCCCGCCTCCGCGAAGGCCATGGCGATAAAATCACGGACCCGGGTGGTGACGCCGGTGGCCATGATGTAATCGTCGGGGGCGTCCTGCTGAAGCATGAGCCACATCAATTCCACGTAGTCCCCGGCAAAGCCCCAGTCGCGCTTGGAATCGATGTTCCCCATAAAAAGTTTGTCCTGGAGCCCGAGCTTTATCCGGGCCGCGGCGCGGGTCACCTTGCGGGTGACAAAGGTCTCGCCCCGGATGGGGCTTTCGTGGTTAAAGAGGATGCCGTTGCAGGCGTACATCCCGTAGGATTCCCGGTAGTTGACCACAATCCAATAGGCGTACAGTTTTGCCGCCGCATAGGGGCTGCGGGGGTAGAAGGGGGTGGTCTCCCTCTGGGGAATTTCCTGGACCTTGCCGAACAGCTCGCTGGTGGACGCCTGGTACAGCCGGACCTTTTTTTCCATGCCCAGTATGCGGATGGCCTCAAGCAGTCTGAGGGTCCCCAGGCCGTCGGCGTCGGCGGTGTATTCGGGGACCTCAAACGAAACCTGGACATGGCTTTGGGCGCCGAGGTTGTAAATCTCGTCGGGCCGCACTTCCTGGATGATCCGCACAATATTTGAGGTGTCGGTCAAATCCCCGTAGTGCAGGAAAAACCGCTTGTTTTTTTCGTGCGGGTCCTGGTACAGATGGTCTATGCGATCCGTGTTGAAGCTTGAGGCACGGCGCTTGATGCCGTGGACTTCGTATCCCTTGTGCAGCAAAAATTCCGACAGGTAGGCGCCGTCCTGGCCGGTGACGCCTGAGATGAGCGCTTTCTTCATGGTGCTATTTCCTTTTCCTGCAAAAATACGGTCAAGCTCGCATCCCATGATGGAATGTCAATGCCGAGCGCCGTTTTTATTTTTTGTTTGTCCAGCACCGAATACGCGGGCCGCGCCACTTTCGCGGGGTATTCGCTGCTGGCACAGGCTTTTACCGCGCAGTCCTTGTCCAAAAGCCCGATTTCGCGCCCCTTCCGGTAAATCGCCTCCGCGAATTCAAACCATGTGCAATCGCCCGCGCCGGTAAAGTGGTAGGTTCCGTAGGGCGCCGGGTTCTTCATCAAGGCTATGATGGCGGATGCCAGGTCCCGCGCCCATGTGGGGCTGCCCCGCTGGTCGTTCACCACAGAGACGCTGTCCCGCTCCCGCATCAGGCGCAGCATTGTGTCAACGAAGTTTTTTCCATAAGCGCCGTAGAGCCATGCGGAGCGGACGACATAGGATTCGGCGTTAGCGGCAAGGAGCTTCTTTTCGCCGTCATATTTGGTGCGCCCGTAAACGCCTATGGGATCAGGCGCATCGGTTTCCGCATAGGGGCGGCTGCCTTTTCCGTTGAATACGTAGTCGGTGGAAATGTGTATCAGTTTTGCGCCGATGCTGTGGGCAAGGGCGGCGATATTCGCGGGGCCATCGGCGTTGAGGGCGCGGCAGGCTTCGGCGTCGTCTTCGGCGTTGTCCACTGCGGTATAGGCGGCGCAGTTTACTATCCATCCGATGGATTTCCCCCGTGCGAAGGCCGCGAGCGCCGCCTTATTTGTAATATCGATGTCGCAGTCGGTGCCGACGTACGCCACGCCGGTTTTTTCGAGCAAGCGCGCGAGCTCTGCCCCAAGCATCCCTCTGCAGCCGATGAGCCAGACAACGGCGGGGACGGGTGGGGGAGCGTTGGCGGCAGATTGCGCGAAAGCGGGGAATTGCCTGTCCTTTGCCGATAACTGGTATTCGCCGCCGACATCCGGCCAGTCTATGCCGATGGCAGGGTCGTTCCAGATGATTCCGCCCTCGTCCTCGGGGTGGTAAAAGTCCGTGCATTTGTAGGCGAATACCGCATTCCCGCTCATGACGAGAAAGCCGTGCGCGAAGCCTTCAGGAATGTAAAGCTGGTTTTGTTTTTCGCCAGAAAGCGCTGCGCCGTACCACTTTCCGAAAGTTGCCGAATCCCGGCGCATATCGACGGCGACATCGAACACCTCGCCTTCAAGCACCCTAACGAGCTTGCCCTGCGGATGCGTTTTTTGAAAATGCAGCCCGCGAAGCACCCCTTTTGATGACCGGGACTGATTGTCCTGCACAAAGCGTTTGCCAAGCCCCGCCTCGGCAAAATCCCGTTCGGAATAGCTTTCAAAAAAATATCCTCGGCTGTCGGCGAAGACCTTCGGCGCGATTTCATAGAGTCCATTTATTATTGCGCCATCTTTAGCGCGGCACTGCGTAAAGGTAAAAGGCATCAGGCACCCTCCGCGATGTAGGCAAGGTATTCGCCGTATTCCGTCTTATACGAGCGGGCAATTTCCCTCAAGTCCTTCTGCGAAATCCAGCCGTTGGAATAGGCTATTTCCTCGATGCACGACACATACATGCCCTGCCGCTTTTGGATGGTCGCGATAAAATTTGAGGCCTCCAAAAGCCCGTCATACGTGCCGGTGTCGAGCCATGCCATGCCGCGTCCAAGCACTTCCACCGAGAGCCGCCCCGCGGCAAGGTAGGCATTGTTCACGGCGGTGATTTCGATTTCACCCCGCGCAGACGGTTGTATGTTTTTCGCGATGCCGACGACATCGCTGTCATAAAAATACAAGCCGGGCACCGCATAGTGCGATTTCGGCGCATTGGGCTTTTCTTCTATAGAGAGCGCTTTGCCGGCAGCGTCAATTTCAACCACGCCGTAGGAAGTCGGGTCCTTCACATAGTAGCCGAAGATGGCTCCGCCGCCTTCACGCTCCACCAGCGAAGCGGAATTCCGCAATGTTCCGCTGAACCCGCTGCCGTAAAACACATTGTCGCCAAGCACCAGCGCGCACGGCTGGTCCGCGATAAATTTCCCCCCGACGATAAAGGCATCGGCAAGGCCGCGGGGGCTTTCCTGCACCGCGTATTCAAAGCGCATTCCCAGCCAATCGCCTTGGGCGAAAAGCTCTCTGAACAGAGCGATGTCGCGAGGGGTCGATATGATAAGCACCTCGCGAATTCCCGCCAGCATCAATACCGAAAGCGGGTAGTATATCATCGGCTTGTCATAGAGGGGAAGTATTTGTTTTGAGACCGCCTTTGTGAGCGGATAAAGCCGCGTGCCGGAACCTCCGGCGAGGATGATGCCTTTCATCGTTAATTCTCCTATTTTTGACCGAATTCATTTTTAAGCATACGGAAAAAGAGCTCATCGGATGTCATACAGCACTTTACCTACCCGTTTAGTGGTGGCATGATTTTGACCATGCAGTCTTTCTTGCAAAAAGCGATGCCGTATTTTAGAATGGTCTGATAGCCTTCTTGCTCAAGTTCGGCTGCGTATTTTTTTTCGTTGATTTGCCGCAACGCCTCATCGCATTTTGCAGATAATTCTTTCATGGCTGCAGCAACTTTGATTTCAAAAATCACCGCCTTGCCCTTGGCACTTACGTTTTTCATAACGATGTCGCCGCGTCCATTGCCCGATTCGCGGTTTGACTTTACCAAATAACCCTTCGCTTTCGCGAGGATGCCCGTCATAAAGCCGTGATAAAAATTCTCCTGGCTATCGTAGAAGCTAATGGAATTGAGTAACAGTTCAGAAAGATCGTCCTCAACGGCTTGAAAGTCGCCTTCCAGTATCGCTGTGTATAAGGGAGAGAGGTTTTGCTGCTCAACGGTTTCCTTGAACCATTCCTGTATTTTATACTCAAATATATATTGCAGCTCCCTGTTAGGAATTTCAAGGTCAAGCATCAGGGTATTGCCTTTTTCAAAATGTTCCCCGGCTTTTTTAAGGTACCCCGTAAAAAATAGGAAATTCCATATATTGTCGATGTTTTTTTCTATTTCATCGTAGGTGATGTCCTCATGTATTGCCTTTTTGATTGTTCCGCCCGCTATGAGCGTGTCGAGGTCCGCTTTGGCTTCGTCGTCCGCCTTATCGATAAGCGTGCGTACTATGCTGTTGCTGCTGGTGTTTGCCCAGTAGGGCTGAGGCGTACCATTACTATTGTCAAGCAAATCCTGCATGACTTTAATCAAGCTCCAGGGATTGTACACCTCGGCGTTGCCGAAAAGATAGCCGTCATACCAGTCCTTCACCGTTTCGGCACACTGTTCACGATCATAAAATCGCAGCATCTGTGCTGCTTCTTCCGGCGTAAAACCGAAATATTCGCTATACCCGATGCCCAAAATGGAATTCACCGCGAGGTTATTCAACCCGGTAAAGATGCTTTCTTTTGAGATACGCAGACATCCGGTAAGGGCGGCGAATTCCAAAAAGGGATTATCCTTGAGTGCCATTCCTAAGAGCGTGCGGATAAAACCAACCATATCATTATAGAAACCGTTTGCCCAGGACGCTTCAAGCGGGACATCATATTCATCGATAAGAACGATAGTTTTTTTCCCGTGGTGCATGGACAGACATTCCGTGAGAAATTTGAGCCCCTGACTATACTCGTGCAGGCTGCCGGTACCCAGCATGATACGTTCGTATTGTTCTTTCTCTGCTTTCAGATGTTCATTTTGCAATACATAATTATGCCGTTTGAATTCACCTACGATATTGTCTTTGAGCATTGAATAGGCAGCTTCAAATGACGATTGCCGCGCATCCTTGAATGTAAGAAAGACAACAGGGTATTGCCCGAGCAGGGAAGTGTAGCTTTCGCCTGCGGACATAATCTTGAGCCCGTTGAACAGGGACGCAGTATCCTTGCCGGTGGTTTCGGCTGTGTCTTCAAAAAAACATTGGAGCATGCGCATGTTGAGCGTCTTGCCGAACCGCCGGGGGCGGGTAAATAGATTTACCTCGGCAGCCTTATCGAGAATTTCTTTAATAAGCAATGTTTTATCGACATAATAATAATCATTTTCGATTATTTTGTCAAAAAAACTTACGCCAACGGGCAGGGGTTTCATGTGATTTCAATAACTCCTTCGATTAAAATTCCAGTCAGTCATTTGACCATTATCCAAAACGCGTTCAACTATATTGGCGCATGATTTTCCATATCTAAGTCCGTCAAATGAAGAATCCATAATAGATTTTGGGAGGAAATTTCCAAGCAGCATTTCTTGTTTCATTACAAAATCCCTAATTCAGTTTTCCAGTAAAATATTAAATCTTGCAAACTTTGCGACAAGGTTATTTTTGGTTCCCATCCGGTATGAAATTTGATTTTTGAATTGTCGCCAATAATAATATTATTATCATTTGGGCGTATTTTTGTATGATCGATCTCTGTTTTTATGCTTATATTTAGAAGACTTGCAAGCATAGTTATTATTTCATTTAATGAGTGGCCTTCTCCCGTACATACATTATAAACTTCACCACTAACGCCTTTTTCCAGCAATGAGTAATACGCCTTTACAACGTCTCTAACATCCGGAAAATCCCGTATAATTGACAGATTTCCGGTATGAAGCATAATTTCGGATTGTCCATTCTTTATACCTTCTAATAACTGCTTGACAAATGAAGGTATAACAAATATATCTTTTTGTCCAGGTCCAATATGATTAAATGAACGAGTAAGTACTATATCTAATTTATATGATGAAACATAACATTTGGACAACATTTCCTGTGAAACTCTGGCGATGCCGTAAGGGCTAACCGGATTTAATTGCATAGATTCTTTAATTGGGATGCAGTTTTTAGAAACATTACCATATTCTTCCGATGAACCTATAGATAATATTCGGCACTTGATATGACGCATCCTTACTATTTCGACGACATTCA
>JAISJS010000111.1 GCA_031261385.1 Treponema sp. | reverse complement strand
GGCCAGAAGCATTGCGCTGCTTCCTTTTGTTGCCGATTAATTGCATCGTTTGCCGTTATGAGTTCCGCTCCTGATCAATTTGCCCCGTTTGCAGGCGCGGGCAGGGCGCTGATTCCGGCGCTGGTCTGCGCCGCAATCAGCGCTGTCCTTATGCGGAGCGGATTTTTTTCACTTTTATTTCTGGTTCCGCTGGGATATGCCGCCGTGGTCTATGGTCGTGCAGCATGGCTGTCTTTTCTTGCGGCAATGCTTTTAAACCTTCTCTTTTCCGTCAGCCTTGTTTTTTTTGCAAAGGGTGCGGGACAGGGGAATTTTTCGGCAATGTGGACTGGGGTTTTGTATTATACGGTTGTGGCGGGCGCCTTTACCTGGATAATGCTCCCTGAATCAACAACAGGTTTTTTTCATGTCAGAACCCTGTACCGGTTTATCGCAGGCGCCCTGGCGGCGGCGTTTGTTTTTCTTTTCATTATGTACGCTCCCCTGAATGGCTCGTCTTTTGCCGAAGCGTTCCGGCCCCAGGCGGAACTGCTTTCATCCCTGTACATTTCCTCCGCCGGCGCCGACGCGGCAAAGCGCTCCCTTTTGGAACAGGCAATAAACGCCGATATGGTACTGGAACTTATGAAGCTTGTGGCGTTTCGCGGCGGGGCGGTCGTTTCATGTTTTTTGCTTTTTTTTATCAGCAGACAGCTGTCGCTGAGTATTGCAAGGGTGTTCCGCCGCGCCGGTTCAAGGCAGGGAACTACTGTTCCAGGGATCGCAGGCTTTCATGCTCCGCCGCTTTCTATTTGGGTATTGTCTGCCTCCCTGGCGCTTGTGCTCCTTTCACGGATTTTTAATATTGGCAGTATTGAGACTGCGGCGTGGAATGTTTTGGTAATCTGTGGTATAATTTATCTCGTCCAGGGCGCCGGAATTGTGCTTTTTTTCTTCTCCCGGAGAGGGATGCCGCCGGCGTCACGGTTCTTTCTGAATGTACTTGTGGTGATTATTGTACTTAGTCCCGGAATCAACGCGTTTGTATTTGGAGCGGTACTGCTCCTGGGCATCGCTGAAAATTGGCTGCCTTTGCGGGCAGTTAAAACAAACGGATCATCATCTACTCCGATGGTGTGAGGATGGCAACCGCGAAAAATTTTTCGCGCAGATTCATCTTCTGTGTCTGTTGCAAGGCGTTCGTTTGAAGGCCTTATCTTACTGTCAGTGGAGAATTGCACCGCAATTCTCCAAACGAAAAACACATAGTGTTTTTCGTAAGGAGCTTGGATATGAAAGTTATTTTGAACAAGGATCTTTCGACCCTCGGCGAGGAAGGGGATGTAAAGGATGTCGCAAAGGGGTACGCACGGAATTATCTTTTTCCGCGGGATATTGCCCTGCCGTATACGGAAAGCACGATAAAATTGTTTGAATCCCGCAGGGGTGATATCGAAGCGCGTAAAGAAGATAAGCGGAAGGACGCGCTGGGGCTTAAGGAAAAACTTGAGAGTCTTGAGCTGACCATTGTTATGCCGGCCGGGGCAAACGGTAAACTCTATGGGGCTGTTACAAGCCAGACCGTGGCAGATGAACTTGCCAGACAGGGTTTCCAGATTGAGCGGAAGCGTATCGAACTTGTCGGAACCGGTTTCAAGAGCGTTGGGAAATACAAGGCGTCGATTAAATTGTACGAAAGCGCCGCTGCGGAAATTTCAATCGAGGTGCAGGGGCAGCCAATAAAAACCGAAACACATGCGGCCCCCGCCCGGCCTGCCCGCAGGAGGCGTGAAGAACATTCCGCCGAAGAAGCATTGTCAGCCGCGCCTGCCCCAGAGCCGCCTGTCCCGGAAGCGTCGGCATCTGATGTACCGAAACCGGAAGCACCGGAGAGCGCCGCGCAGGAAGCTGCCCCTGCGGAAACTGAAGCGGAGAAGGAATAGCGGCGAAGACCGCTTGAAAGGCCCGTTATGGCTGCCGCAGTTCAAAAAGATAAAATACCCCCCCATGACCCGGAAATTGAACGGGCGGCGCTTGGCGCCCTGCTTTCTGACGGGGATGGGGGAAATGCGGTTCTTACCGTCAGCCATTATCTGCATTCCGGTGATTTTTATTCCTATGCCAATAACCGCATTTTTGAAGCAATTATAAGCCTTGCCGATAAGGGACTGCGGCCTGATATTCAAACGGTTGTGCAGGAACTCCGCCAGCAGGGAAAACTTGATGAAGCGGGCGGCCCGGATTATGTTGCATCCCTGACCGATATAGTTCCTTCCAGCGCCAACATTGAGTATTACGCCCAGACCGTGCAAAATTATGCCCTGCGCAGAGCCCTGCTGCGGGTTGCGGGGGAAATCGGCGTTAAGGTTTTTGATGAATCCCTGGAATCACGGCTGCTTCTTGAGGAAACACAGCAAAAAATATTTGAACTGACTGATAACCGTCAGGCGCTGACCTTCAGAATTGTCAAAGATGTACTCAAGGAAACCCTGGATGTAATCGACAAAGTCCGTAAAAGTAAGAAAGAGTATACCGGGGTTCCTTCAGGATTTGAGGGGCTTGACCGCTTAACATCAGGTTTCCAGCCTTCGGAATTTATCGTTATCGGCGCGCGGCCCTCCATGGGAAAAACCGCGCTGGCATTGAGCATGGCGGCAAATATCGCCGTTAACGCAAAAATCCCCGCCGCCTTCTTTACCCTGGAAATGTCCGATAAAGCGCTGGTACAGCGGCTTATCGCAAGCGAGTCGATGGTGAATTCAAATGACCTTCGTACCGGCTTTCTTACGGCAAAAGACTGGGGCCATGTCCTTAACGCCTCGGAAAAAATTTATGAGGCGCCGCTGTACCTTGTCGATATGCCGAACATGAAACTCCTTGATTTGCGCGCCCAGGCGCGCCGGCTCAGGTCCCAGCAGAATGTTGAAATCATCTTTATTGATTACCTGGGGCTCATAAGCTCTGAAAATAACGCGGTCCCCCGGTTTGAACAGATTTCCGAAATTTCCCGATCATTAAAGAGCCTTGCGCGTGAACTCAATATCCCCATTGTCGTCCTCTCCCAGCTTACCCGTGAAGCGGAAAAAGAACGGCCGAATCTTTCAAACCTGCGGGATTCAGGCTCTGTGGAACAGGATGCCGATGTGGTAATGCTTTTACACCGGGACAGGGTAGACAAGAATAAAAAACCTGAAGAAAATGCAGACCCTGACGGGGGACTTCCCACGGATCTGATAATTGCAAAACAGCGAAACGGTCCTGTCGGACTTGTAAAGCTGCTGTTGATGTCAAAATATACAAAATTTGTACCGTTAGCTATGGAACATAGCGAAAAAAAATAATCGGGAGGAGATGAGAAAATGGCATTTATCGACAGTTACGATTTTGATCTGCTGAAGAACGAGGCGGAGACCCTGGTCTTGAATGAACTGGAAAACCAGCTTGCATCCTATACGGGTGAAATCTGCCGCTGCAATGAATGTGTGGTGGACATGGCCGCCATGGCCCTGAATACGGTAAAGCCGCTGTACCGCTTTTCACTTTTGGGGAGCCTCTATGCCGCCCAGGCGATGAATGAGGAAAGCTATGCAAACAGCGTCCAGCAGGCCGTTGCAGCGTCCATCGAAAAGGTACGGAAAAACCCGAGCCACGATTAGGGGGATGGACGGGTAACCGTTCCCCAAATGGTTTGACCTTCGGCAGTCTGGAGTATCCACTCGTTTTCATAGAGCCTGAAAAGGGCAAGGAGCTTTCCTGAAACGCTGTCATGCCAGGAGAGGCTGCCTTCTGTATCCACGGTGATGAAATAGTTCTCACCGCCAGCAAGGCGTACGGGAAGACCCGCCGTCCGTTCAAAATTTGCTGTCCCGGCGCCGGTATAAAGGGAAGCCCCGTCACCGCCAAGGGTAGAAGCAAGAACCCCTGCGGCTTCTGCCGCCTGGAAAAAGGTATCCTCTCCCTGATATTCAACGATGCTTCGTGATAAAGACTGGTTTGCAATATTTAATGCAACGATTGAAGTTTGCAGGTTGTTTTCTTCCCCGCCAATCGCCGCGCCGTACATTGTCCCCGTTTTTCCGCGGTAGACCATGGTCCCTGCGGATGAGGGCCAGAAAACGGGGACCGTTTCACCTGTCCTGATATTGATCATAAGAAACGGCGTGTTTCCCGATATGGCGCTCCGTCCGATGATGATGTTTACGCTGTTGATAAAAGCGGCGTCAATGGCTCCAACTGCCTGAAACGAAAAATCCATTTTT
>JAISJS010000102.1 GCA_031261385.1 Treponema sp. | reverse complement strand
CTTTAAGCCCCGTACCAGTCCCTACAGTTTTCAGGGTCTGGGCTGCGAGGGGCTGGATCTTCTCCTGGAGGCAAAAAAGGAAACGGGGCTTCCCATTGTGAGTGAGCTCATGGAGATTCATCAGCTTGAACTGTTTGACGGGGTAGATGTTATACAGGTTGGGGCGCGTAACATGCAGAATTTTTCCCTGCTTAAAGAATTGGGCCGCTCAACCAAGCCGATACTTCTCAAACGGGGATACGCCTGCACCGTGACGGAACTTCTTATGGCTGCAGAATACATCATGGCGGGCGGCAATGACCGTATCATCCTCTGTGAGCGCGGAATACGGAGTTTCGATACTTATACGAGAAATACCCTCGACCTTTCCGCCATTCCTGCCTTGAAAAAGCAGAGCCACCTTCCGGTAATAGTAGACCCAAGCCACGCTACCGGTCTTGCCTGGATGGTACCTTCCATGTCGAAGGCCGCCATAGCCGCCGGCGCCGACGGTCTTATCATCGAGGTTCACAACAACCCCGAGGCGGCTCTTTGCGACGGCGAGCAGTCAATCACTCCGGATAGTTTTGCTGATCTTATGGGAACGCTGCGGAAATATGCTGACCTTGAAGGCAAGGTGATCTAAAAGAACAGCAAGAGTAACCGCAGAGTACGCAAAGAAAACGCAAAGGGCGCAGAGGAACAGAAAATGAAGGTGATTGAAGAAAGTTGTATTGGTATCGTTGGGCTGGGATTGATGGGAGGGGCGATTGCTATCGCCCTGCGGCGGGTTATGAAAGACGGCAACCCGCAACATAGCGGCGCTATTTTTGCGTATGATATAGATACTGAAACTCTTGAAACGGCAAAAACGCAGGGCGTCATAGATCAGGGTTTTACTAATTCAGATGAAATGCTTAAATCCTGCGACCTTGTGTTCCTCTGCCTCAATCCTTCAACTCTGCTTAAATTCATGGGAAAGCACATGGGTGCATTTAAAACGGGAACCCTTATCACCGATATTGCAGGAGTTAAGAGCGGCATAGTCAGTGCAATGGAGACGGGGCTTCGCGATGATCTTGATTATATTCCCGGTCACCCGATGGCGGGAAGTGAGAAAGGCGGATTTGCCAACGCCGCTCACTGTGATTTTCACGGAAAAAATTATATTCTGACCCCGCTTAAACGCAACAAAATTGAAAACCTTGACTACTTAAAGACCCTGATTTTTCGCATGGGCTTTAGCCGTATTACCGAAACGAGCGCCGCTCTACACGATGCAAAAATCGCCTTTACCAGTCAGCTCTGTCACGTTATCGCCGCCGCCCTTATCGACTGTGAAGCGGACCGCGAAATTACCCGTTTCGGCGGCGGCAGTTTCGAAGACCTCACTCGCATTGCGATGCTCAACGCCCCGATGTGGACCGAGCTTTTTATCGAAAACCGTGAAGAGCTTCTACGCCGCATCGAACAGTTTGAGGGAAGCCTTGACTCGCTCAAAGCAATGATAAAAGGCGGTGAAGAGAAAGAACTTATTGAACGGCTTGGCCTGGTACGCGATCGCCGTGCAGCAATGTCCGGGTAAACTTATTTTACCACGATATTCACAAGTTTATCCTGTACGGCGATTACTTTAACCACCGTCTGCCCTTCGAGCCATTTTTGAACGCCCGGCATTTCCCGTGCGGTTTTTTCAAGTTCCTCTTTGGATGTTCCCGCCGCTGTGGTAAATTTGTCGCGTATCTTCCCATTAACCTGAACCACGATTGTCGCCTCGCTGTCCACGGTTAGTTTTTCATCGTAGGACGGCCACACTGCTTTGGATACCGATTCTTTGTGTCCAAGCTCCTCCCAGAGTTCTTCCCCCAAATGGGGCGCATAGGCGCTGACCATGATCACCAAAGGCTCCCAGAGGAAGCGGGGAAGGGTTTCAAGTTTTGCAAGCTCGTTGGAGTAGATCATCATCTGGCTGATGGCGGTATTAAAGTTAAGCGATGCGGTATCGGCGCTGACCTTTTTAACGGTCTTGTGAAGGAGCTTGACCAGATCTTCCGGAATGGGCGCTTTGTTTTCATCAGCCAGGCAATCCGGGTCCGCCGGATCGTATTTCTCACCGATGGCCCAGAGCCGCTCAAGAAAACGTGATACCCCGATGAGGCCCGCCGTGATCCAGGGCTTGCTTACTTCAAGAGGACCCATGAACATTTCATACATCCGCATCGAGTCTGCGCCGTAATTTTTTACGATGTCATCGGGGTTGATTACGTTTCCGCGGCTCTTGCTCATCTTCTGGTTATCTTCGCCGAGGATCATCCCCTGATTGATAAGCCGCTGGAAAGGCTCGACAGTGTTCACCAAGCCAAGGTCGTATAAGACCTTATGCCAGAACCGGCTGTAAAGCAGGTGAAGCACTGCGTGTTCCGCACCGCCGACATACAAATCTACCGGCGCCCAATACTCAACCTTGTCCTTTGCCGCAAAAACATCCGGGTTGTGGGGGTCAAGATAACGCAGGTAATACCAGCAGGAACCGGCCCATTGGGGCATTGTGTTGGTTTCCCGCTTGGCAGGCCCGCCGCAGACTGGGCAGGTGGTGTTCACCCAACCGGTGATTCCCGCCAGCGGGGATTCCCCGGTGCCGGTGGGAGTATATGACGTTACCTCGGGAAGGCGGAGCGGAAGATCTTTTTCGTCTAAGGGAACAATTGGAGAGCCATGATCCTTTCCGCATTTTTCGCAATGGACTACCGGAATCGGTTCCCCCCAATAACGCTGACGGCTGAAAATCCAGTCCCGCAGTTTATAGTTGATTGCCTTCTTGCCGATATTTTTTTCTTCAAGCCATGCAGTGACTTTTAGTTTTGTTTCGGATGTGGGGAGGCCATCGAACTGCCCGGAATTCACGGTCCATCCATCGGCAACGGTGCACTCGGCGGGTTCTGCAGAATAATCTTTTCCGGCTTCGGGCTTATCGCTTGAGACGACAAGAATAATCGGCAGATTAAAGGCCTTGGCAAAATCCCAGTCACGTTCATCGTGGGCGGGAACCGCCATAATCGCCCCGGTACCGTAGGAGATAAGCACATAGTCGGCAATCCATATCGGGATTTTTTTATCGTTCACCGGGTTGATAGCATAGGCGCCTGAGAATACCCCGGTTTTTTCTTTTGCAAGGTCTGTCCGCTCAAGATCACTTTTCCGCGCCGCAGACTCAATGTAGGCGTTCACCGCAGATTTCTGTTCCACCGTGGTAATTTTTTCCACGAGGGGATGTTCGGGTGAGAGTACCATGTAGGTTGCGCCGAAGAGCGTATCGGGCCTTGTCGTATAGATTTCTATGAAAAGGTCTTCGCCCTTTTTATCCGGATCGGCTGTATCAACCTTAAACACCACATTGGCGCCTTCTGATTTACCTATCCAGTTCCGCTGCATGAGTTTAACCGGTTCGGGCCAGTCAAGGCCGTCAAGGTCAGCAAGGAGCCGCTCGGCATAGGCGGTGATTTTCAGTATCCACTGGCGTATGCGTTTCCGGGTAACCTTGGCGCCGCAACGATCGCAGAGGCCGTCTTTTACTTCCTCATTGGCAAGCCCGGTCTTGCAGGAGGGACACCAGTTTATCGGACTTTCCGCTTCGTAGGCCAGACCCTTTTTAAAAAGCTGCAGAAAGATCCACTGGGTCCACTTATAATATTCGGCGCTTGAGGTATCCACCTCGCGGTCCCAATCATAGGAAAACCCGAGGGATTTTATCTGGCTGCGGAATTTGTTGATGTTCGCCGCCGTAGTCACCGCAGGGTGGGTCCCGGTTTTGATGGCATAATTTTCCGCGGGCAGGCCGAATGCGTCAAAGCCCATCGGGTGGAGCACGTTGAAGCCGTTCATGCGCAGGTAGCGGCAGTAGATGTCCGTGGCGGTATACCCTTCCGGGTGGCCTACATGGAGCCCCTGCGCCGAGGGGTAGGGGAACATATCGAGTACATAAGAGCGCTTGTCTTTGGGAAAGGCAGGATCCTCCTCCGCCTTAAAACTCTTATGCTTTTCCCAATATTTTTGCCATTTGGGTTCAATTTCTTCAAAGGGATATTTGGCCATTCTGATGCGGACTCCTTGTTTGCGCCCATTAGTATCTCGAGGTTTTATACTATCAGTTTTTTTATGGCTTTTCAAGGAGGGAGGGGAGGGGGAGAATTTAACCACGAACAGCACGAACGAAGAATTTTAGCCGCAAAGGCGCAGGGTAGACCGCTTCCGCGGTCAATCTGAAAGAATAAGGGAAGGAGGGTCCGCGGTTGAAGATTAAGAAAAATGGTACCTGTACGTATTGCAATTTAGCTGTTGGCGGGATAAATTGTACCAGTAGCTATTACCTTGAATCGGGGGCTGAAAATCAGACTGGATACCGGTATTTTTATGAATGCAGAAGCTTTTTCCCCTTATTCAACTTCTTTAACTTTGCGGTTTTCCCTCTTTCTCCGTGTTCTCCGTGCTCCTCTCTGCGTCCTCTGCGGTTTATCTTCTTTCGTCTTCGTTCGTGAAGTTCGTGGTTAATCTCTTCTTTTCTTTAAAACAATTCTATCCAGTTTTAGTTTTGCCCGATCCGGCAGGGAATGGATGTTTTTAATTTGAGTTTCTTTTTTAAAACCCTCCCACCTGAGTGTTTATTTAATAAAAAACACTAACATGGGAGTGTTTTTTATTTTAGCAATATCAGGCTCCGTTTGTCAAATTTCTCTCTTCACTTTTTCGACTTATTTTACTTCGCGGTTTTCCCTCTTTCTCTGTGTTCTCCGTGTTCCTCTCTGCGTCCTCTGCGGTTTATCTTCTTTCGTCTTCGTTCGTGAAGTTCGTGGTTAATCTTTTCTTTTCTTTCTTTCATGGTGTCAGTCACCGATTTTTCTTGAAAATTCCTCCCCCCGGCCTTATAATCAAAGTTAATATTTACAGGCAGGAGGCATCGTATGAAAAAAGATGCAGAGGTACAGCAGTGGGTGGACAGTTACGGGGACTGGTTTTTAAAGGAGGGGGCTTTGGACAAGGCCTCCATGACGAAAAACCTGTATCCGTATGATTCAATGTTTTCGCCGATTACGATTAACCGGCTTAAAATTAAAAACCGGCTTGTCATGGCGCCGATGGGCAATATCAGCATGTGCGATGAGACCGGGCGGCCCAACGAAAAGATGCTCCAGTATTTTTATGAGCGGGCAAAGGGCGGCGTGGGGCTTATCACCACGGGGCTTATTCCGGTAAGTCACGGGCTGGATAACACGATCACCGAGCTTGGAGATCTGAGCTACTTCCCGCGTATTGACCGGTCCCGTTCGGTTTTTGCAGGATGGCGCGACCTGGCTGAGGGTGTCCATGCCTTTGGCTCGCGGATTTTTATCCAGCTTACCCCCGGACTCGGGCGGGTGGGGAACCCCCAGTGTCTCCTGACGATGATGAAGCTTCCCAATTCGGCTTCCTGGAATCCGAGTTTCTATATTCCCCAAATTCCGTGCGCACCCTTGAGCCTCCGCCGTATCAAAAAGATCATCAAAAACATGGGGCAGGCTACGGTTGATGCAAAAACTGCGGGGCTTGACGGGACCTACCTTCACGGCCACGAAGGCTACCTGCTCGAACAGATGACCAACCCCGCCTTTAACCGCCGCGTCCTGGGCCGTTATGCGAATTGGCAGGCCTTCGGGATCGACTGCGTAAAAGAGATGCGCAAGCGCGTCGGCCCCCGCTTCCCGATCATGTACCGCATCGACCTTTCACTTGCGCTTAACGAAACCTACGGCGATGAAATGCTCAAAACCGCTTCGCTTAAAAAATTCACCAAAGGCAGAACGATTGCAGAAACCCTTGATTATATGAAGAACCTTGTCGCCGCAGGGGTTGATATGTTTGACGTGGACCTTGGCTGTTACGACAACTGGTGGCTGCCTCATCCTCCCTCAAGTATGCCGCCGGGGTGTTTCCTTGACGTGAGCCGCACGGCAAAAGAATATTTCAAGAAGAACAATATCAAGTCCAACGCCGGTGTTGAGGTGCCTATTGTCGGAGTGGGCAAGCTCGGCTATCCCGATTTGGCGGAATCCGCTTTGCGTGAAGGCCGGTGTGACATGGTGATGCTTGGCCGTCCGCTTTTGGCTGATCCCGAATGGCCGAATAAGGCCTACGCAGGACGTAATGCCGAGATCACCCCATGCATAGGCTGTCAGGAAGGCTGCATCAACGAATTTGTCGAGGGCGGTCATCCCCAATGCGCGGTGAATCCCCGGACAAGTTTTGAGCACGTGTTCCCCGCCATTCCCGCCCCGGCTGAAAAGAAATTGAAGGTCGCCGTCGTGGGCGCAGGTCCCGCAGGTATTACTGCCGCGGTGATTGCCGCACGGCGCGGACATACGGTTGATATTATCGATAGGGATGAAAAGCCCGGCGGCAGACTGCTTGCGGGAGGCGTCGCAAAAATAAAATACGAGGCCGCCAATTATCAAAAATATTTGCAGGGTCTTCTCGAAGGGGCTGTTAAGGAAACCGGCCTCAACTACAAAAACAAAACGACCGCAACCCTTGATTCACT
>JAISJS010000087.1 GCA_031261385.1 Treponema sp. | reverse complement strand
ATCTACTTCTGGTTTTTACCCTTCAACCGGGAATCAGCCGAAAAAAAGCCCTCGCCGAATATGTACTTTTAGCACAAACCGAGATATACCCCATTCCGCAACCCATTCATAAATAATCCTAAGGTGGGTCCTTTCCTTCTTACTGATGACACTATTAGATTAGGCGGGTATTAATGTCCTTATACATTAACCCGCCGCAAATTCCTCATTCAGGAAGCCCGCAAACAGATGATCGAGGCACGGGAAACTCATCTGGATGCTGTTGGAGCCAAAGGCTCCATCGGCCGCACGGCTTTTTCTTTTTCCAAAATTCTTACCACGCCCATTTCACATCATATTTTTGAATATTATCGTCGTTAGTCAAAAGCAATATGTTTTCACTCACAGCGGTCGAAATGATCAGACGGTCAAAAGGATCTCTATGTATAAGCGGCAATTTCATTAAGCCTTTCAAATGCTCGGGTTTTATTGGTAGAATTTCAAAACCGCTTTTTTTTACTATTTCAAAAAAGGGTGAAAAACCGCCATCAAAAGTAAATTTATTGATATTCATTTTGATTGCAACTTCCCATAAAGAAACAGCACTGACAAAATTTTCGCCATTAATAATGCTGCTATATATACTTTTTGGTAATTTTGGAGAATCTTCTACAAACCAAATCATAGCGTGAGTATCAAGAAGATACTTCATTCCATGTACTCTTTCATTTCTTCAAGAGGAGCATCAAAATCGTCTGCCATCCATATTTTCCCTTTACCTAAACCAGATACAGGATGAGGTTTTGAAGTCGCTTCAGCAGTAATTTCAAAGGGTAACTTTCTTTGCCTTACTGCTTGACGAACAAAAACATTGACGGCTGTTGACATAGTCATGCCAAATTCAGAAAACAGCTTTTCAGCTTCTTTTTTGATTTCTTTGTCCATTCGGACATTTATGCTTGTAAGTTCCATATACCAACCTCATTTATATACATTGTATACCTTATGTATATATTATCACATATTTATTGTTATTTGTCAAACAAGGCGCCGGCGTCAGTCACCTTTTTTATTCGGCCCGTTTATCACCCACCGCCACGATAAATCGCTGCAGCCCGATAAAGACCAGCAGCAGAACCCCGACGGTTATCTTGGTCCACCAGGAATTGATCGTTCCGTTAAACATGATGAGCGATTGGATGATCCCAAGGGTCAGGACGCCAAAGACCGAGCCGAAAACGTAGCCGGTGCCGCCGGCAAGCAGGGTGCCGCCGATGACCACTGCGGCGATGACGTCCATCTCCATGCCCTGGGCGTGCAGGCCGTAACCGGAAAGCATATAAAAGCTGAATACCACGCCGGCCATGGCGGAACAAAAACCGTTTATCGTGTAGATCAATATTTTTGTCCGCTTGACGGGAACGGCCATGAGCAAGGCGGACGTTTCGTTGCCGCCTATGGCATAAATGTTTCTGCCGAATTTGGTGTGGAGGGACAGGTATATCCCGATAAGAATTATCACGAGGGCAATCAGTACATTGATGGAAATAAAACCGGCGCGGCCAAAACGGAACTTCCATAAAGCCAGCGCCTGCATGGTTTTATCCCGCATCGCGATAGACTGGATGCTGATCAAATAACAGGCGCCGCGTGCAAAAAACATTCCCGCCAGCGTTGCGATAAACGGCGGCACGTTCCAGTAGGCGATCATCAGCCCCATGCCAAAACCCATAAGGGCGCCCGCGGCAAGGCCTATCAAAATCGCGAGGAACGGGTTCAAGTGGGCGGCTTCGGTCAGGGAGGCAATCACCATCGTAGTAAAAGCCAGCACGGAGCCGACTGAAAG
The DNA here is from genome assembly GCA_031261385.1 of Treponema sp. Taxonomy (GTDB): domain Bacteria; phylum Spirochaetota; class Spirochaetia; order Treponematales; family Breznakiellaceae; genus JAISJS01. Next base: position 5,122 of record JAISJS010000087.1, on the reverse strand, counting down.
ATCGATACCCCCGGAAAGAATCACCAGCGTCATTCCCGTTGCAGATACAAGCAGGAAGGACTTGTCGATAAAAAGATTTAAAAAAGTTTGCAGGCTGAAAAAGCCGCGGTACAGTACCGAACCGGCGATAAAGGCAATAAAAAAAAGAACTGCGGCGGCGATAACCGAAAGATATTTTGAGGAGGGAAGTATAAACCGCATTTTGTTGAGTTTATTCATACCGCCGCCTCCCGGCTTTTTGCGGCGGCAGTCCTGCCGCTCAATTTCGCAAAAAGGTTACCCATCACACTGGATTGAAGGAAACACACCAGCACGACGACGAGCGATTTTACTACCAAAGAAACTTCCGGCGGCACGCCGAATGCGTAGATTGTCGTGGTCAGCGTTTGTATCAATAATGCGCCGACAAGGCTGCCTGCAAGACTGAACTTGCCGCCTGACATACTCGTGCCGCCGATAACCGCCGCAAGGATCGCATCCAGTTCGGTGTTGAGCCCCGCGTTGTTGGCGTCAGCCGATTTTATGTTTGAACAGATGATAAGTCCCGCAACACCGGCGCAGAAACCGCAGAAAATAAAACTGAATAATTTTACCCCTTTTTCGTTGATACCCGCATACCAGCTTGCCTGTGTGTTGCCGCCTACCGATTCGATAAAAAGACCGAGGGATGTCCTGCGGGTAAAAAGCTGGGCTAAAATAAAAACAAAAATCGCAATAAAAATGGCGAACGGCAGACCGAGAAACCACCCGCCGCCTATATAAAAAAACGGCTTGTAATAAACGGTGATGATTTGCCCGTTGGTGATAAGCTGGGCTATACCGCGGCCTGCAACCATCAATACCAGTGTCGCCACAATCGGCTGAATTTTGCCGTACGTTACAAGTATTCCGTTCCACAGGCCCAAACCCATTGCCAAACCGAGTGAAATGACGATCGCCAGGATCATCGGCGTGTTGGTTACATAGGTTTGCACGCCGTCTACCATCACGAGGTTTCCGCCAATCAATTTTGAAACCATGGCGGCGGTAATGGCGATGATTGCCCCGACAGAAAGATCCGTTCCACCGGTGGCGGCGATAACCAGGGTCATTCCCATTGAAAGGAGCATCAGCGGGGCGCCGCGGTTAAGGATGTCTATGAGGGTGCCGAAAAGATGGCCTTCGCGAATGGTGATGACAAAAAAGTTTTTGGTAAAAAACAAATTGAACAGCAGCAGCAGGGCCAGCACAATCAGGGCGCTGAACACTTTGCTTTTTGCAATCGTCTGAAAAGTTATTTTTCCTGCCATGGCTATCCCCTAAGCTTCCACGCCAGGCGGGGAAGCAGCTGCCCCGCTTGTATCGGCGGCTATTATGTTAAGAATTTTTTCTGCCTGGAGGTCTTCGCCTTCTATTTCGGCAATCTTTTTCCGGTCACGCATAATCGCGACGCGATCGGAACAGCGTATAACTTCTTCGATCTCCGAAGAAATAAAAATAAGCGACATTCCCTCTGCGCACAACTGCATGGCAAGGTTCATGATTTCCGCTTTGGCCGCAACATCAATACCCCGTGTCGGCTCATCGAGTATCAAGAGCTCAGGTCTTGTCACAAGCCAGCGAGCAAGAATCACCTTTTGCTGGTTGCCGCCGGAAAGATTTCCCACGGGAATATCCTGGCTCGGAGTAACAATTCCGAGTTTTTTGATATAGTCATCTGCTATTTCGATTTGTTTTTTTAAGGGAATGGATTTAAAAATCCCCTGCTTTGCCTGCATTGCCAAAATAATATTTTCCCGCACGGAAAGCTCATAAATAATACCGTTCTTTTTCCGGTCCTCGGGACAAAAAGCAATAAGCTGATTTATTGCATCCCTGGGCTTTTTAAATATCTTCTTTTGTTTATTCAGCTCAAGATCTCCTGAATCCGCTTCTTCTATGCCAAAGAGGAGGCCGGCTACTTCCGTTCTGCCCGACCCCAGCAGCCCCGCAAAACCCAGTGTCTCACCTCTGCGCACCAGAAGATTAAAAGGTTCCACCACATGCTTCTTGCCAAGATCCTTTGCTTCAATAAAAACTTCGTTCGCCGTTTTATTGCTGATACTCTTGTTTTGATTTTTAAGATTCGAAAAATCCTTGCCGACCATCTTGGAAATCAATTCCAGCCGGGGCAGATCCTGTAACACATATTCGCCGATAAGTTTGCCGTTGCGCAGAACGGTAACCCGGTCGCAGAGTTCATAAATCTGATCGAGAAAGTGGGAAATAAAAATGACGCTTAACCCTTCATCGCGAAGTTTCCTGATCGTCGTAAAAAGCTGCTCAACCTCCGGCCGGTCAAGGCTCGAAGTCGGCTCATCCAGTATCAGCACGCGAGAGTTCATATCCACCGCACGGGCTATGGCGATCATCTGCTTAATCGCCACCGAATAGGAGCCCAGCAGTTTGCTTACATCTATTGATATATTAAGACGGCGGAGCGCTTCTTCGGCGCCGGCCTTGATTTGTTTCCAGTTTATTTTTCCGAATCTTGTTTTCTGTCTGCCGATAAAAATATTTTCCGCAACGGATAAATTATCGCAGAGATTAATTTCCTGATAGACGGAATTCACGCCGTAAGAACGCGCCTCAAGCGGGCTCTGCGGATTTATCTCTTCACCGTCAAGGGTAATGGTCCCCTTTCCTTTTTTATATACGCCGGTAAGAACCTTAATAAGAGTGGACTTCCCCGCCCCGTTCTCGCCCATGATAGAATGTATCTCGTTACGGCGAAGGGTAAAGTCAACCGAATCCAGAGCATGCACCCCGGGAAAAACAATGTCGATACCGGACATTTGCAGGATTACGTCTGTGTCAGGCTTTTCCATCACACCCCCTTTGCCAATTCATATTACCAATCAAAGAAGAAGAGGAATTTTTAACCGCAAAGTCGAAGAAGTAAAAGAAGTGAGATATAGAAACGGCATCTTAGTAATCATTTCCCTCCGTTCTTTATTCCTTATTCGACTTATTCGACTTCGTGGTTTTTATTCCTCCGTGTTTCTAGTACTGCCGGGTGGGATAGGCCGCGGCGGCGTTGGTCTGGTCATAGTCGCTTTCGGTGGAAACGACCCATTTTTCAACCGGTTGTTTGTTGAGGATCTTTACCGCAGTTTCCATTACCTGGGGACCAAGCAGCGGGTTACATTCGATGGACGCATTCATCGTACCTGCGACCATTGCTTCAAAGGCGCCTTTTACCGCATCAATACCGATGATGACAATGTCTTTACCGGGTACCTTGCCGGCTTCCTGAATCGCCTGGATGGCGCCGATGGCCATATCATCGTTATGCGCAAGAAGCACATCAATGTCATTGCCGTTGGATTTCATGAAGGCTTCCATGACCTGTTTGCCCTGCGCCCGGGTAAAGTCACCGGTCTGGCTCAGGATGATCTTGAATTTGCCGTCTTTGCTGGTTCCAAGGGCGCTAGTCGGATTTATCCCAAGGGTATCACGGAAACCCTTGAAACGGCCCATCTGGGCGGAAGAACCGACGGTACCCTGCAGCTCGGCGATATTGTAAACGCTTTTTCCGGGTTTAATTTTGGCGGCGTTTGCGATTACCCATTTGGCCGCACGGTTGCCTTCCTGTTCCATGTCGGAACCGATAAAGGCGGTGAACCAGTTGTCGGGATCGTTCTTGTCGTTGGGATTGGCCGCTACGCGATCCGACCCTTCGATGCTGCGGTCTACGCAGATCGTCGGAATGCCTGCATCAAGACATTCTTTAAGGATTGCTTCCCAGCCGGTTTCTACTACCGGGGTAAAGGCGATGATATCAACTTTCTGCTGAATAAAGGTACGAATCGCCTGAAGCTGATTCTGCTGCTGCTGCTGGGCATCGGAGAACCGGAGATCGATATTCCATTCTTCCGCCGCGGCTTTTACCGAGTTGGTGCAGGCAGTCCGCCATTCGGATTCTGCGCCGATCTGGGAATACCCCATCACGATCTTGCGATCCATTCCCTTGGTCACGCCGCCCTTGCTGTCGCCGCCGCCGCCGGCAAACGCCATTCCCGCCGCGATTACCAGGATCAACCCGGCAAACAATGCTTTCTTCGCTAATTTCATGTTTTCCTCCATTGGATTTTGCGTGTACGTTCACGCAACGTATACAACCCATTATAAGATCATGGATTTCATTCTGTCAAGAAAATTCGGTTAAAATTTGCGAAAAAACTGAAATAAGTCCGGGGATGGGGGGAGGAGGAGGGTCCGCAGATAGACGCGGATATACAATTAGGACTTTTATTAAACTTTGGAAACACAAAACTTGAACATCAAAGAATTATCCGCCAAACACGGACGTTTGGCGGTGTTTCGCTATAGCCGATTTTATTTCTTTTTGTAAACTTCCCAAGTATAGCCAGTTTCACCGGTAACTCGTTTGATAGCAAAATAACTTTCACTCTCATTTTTTGGATTAGTAAACGTATACCATGTATTACTTTTGGCACGGAGTTCACCATACTTATAAATTGCTGCAGCTTCTCCACTGGCATTGTTTAATTTGACCAATGCGTCCAGAGCAGGAGCAGGATCCACTAAAACCATCTGCCAATTAACGAATGTGGATCCTTCCAGCGGTTTGTAAAGTGTGATTGTCAAACCCTTACCCATATTGTAGCCTGCAACCTCAATCGAAACTCCACTGGCGGCTTGCGGTCTTATTTTATCCGCATAATCGTCGGCTTCACTCTGGGTAAGAAAAATAGCCACGTTTTTAGTGCCGGCCACTGCTTGTCCGGACTGCACCTCTTGTACCCTGTAAATTGTCGGATATTCAACCCAAGATAGAAGCGTAATCCCTTCCCTTTTTATCCCTTTCTTATCGGTCGCCGAAAATTTGGACGCCTTTGCTTGAGGATAGGGTAACCCGCCTTCCTGTTTCACTATTCCAAAGGAGATAGCGCTACTCAAATCCTCTGAATATCCTAATTCATCTGCAAAGGCCGTTAATGCTGCTTTTCCCGGCTCGCTTGGTGAACTAATAGGACCTAATCCCTCAGGTTGCCATGCCTGTACATATTCGGCAACTAAAGGGACCAAATCCACGGATTTCAGGGTAACGGTTTCTTCTACCTTCGACCCTTCATCTACC
>JAISJS010000080.1 GCA_031261385.1 Treponema sp. | reverse complement strand
GTAGTCCTTCCGGTATTTGGTGGTGGTTTTTAAGGTCAGCACTTGGATTTAACTTCTGCTTTTAATTCATCTGCCAGTGCCTTTGCACTGGTATAACTTCTGGTTTTAATTTTACCTTTCAGTATATCCCGTGCTTCTTTCATGGCATCTTCAGTTTCAACATTATACCGGGGTTGCTTCATCACAAAGGGCAAGCCCCCTTCAAGTAAAGATTGATGCAAAAAAATGGAAACGGCATCTGAAAGGGTTATACCGAAAGTTGAAAAAAGTTGTTCCGCCCCCTGCTTCGTTTGTGGGTCAATACGTATATTCAAATTGGCAGTTTTGGTCATTTACTTACCTCTTTCTTGACAATATCACAATGTCATTGCATTGTCAATACAAAAAACGTCTGACATTAATTATCCCATCCAAAGGAATTTCAACCCTACCCCCAAAACTCAGGCTCGTTTAAATCAGTGTCAGTTATCTCTTTTAAAAATCTTCAAGGGCTGTTAAAAAATTTTCCCGAGTCCAAGCATTTACTATATCCCGTTCTGATTGATTAACAAATCGAATGACATCCCGCTTAACTTCTTCAATTAGTCGCCATAAAAACACATTACTCATAACCGTAATTCCTTCCGGATACCATCAAGAAATGCCGTTACCCTGAGCGCAGCATAATTATCTTCTAATTCATCAAAATCATCATGGGTAAGGGTCTCTAGATTTTCAATATCGATTCTAAGGGACTGCTGAAGGGGCTTAAGGCTGTTCCAGTTATAATCAAAGGTATACACATAATCAGCTAAAGCTTTAAGTGGTTTTGCTTCAATAATTTTATAGTCATTATATGAAATCGTATAAGTTCCTGCCGTAAAATCTTTCTGAGGTACCTGAGTATAGGAATAAACCGCAAATGGGGTTTTTATCTCAAATGACGGCCTTGGACTTACACTGGCGATTTCATACACGAATTCGGGTATCCAGCCGGCATCCCAAAGGGCAGTCTCAAAACTGATATAACTTTTGGGTACAAACAGACTGGCCAACGCATGCTCATTTATCACCGATTTTCGGAATATTTTATTCAGGGTATAAAATCCGCGGCGAATTCTGACAATATCACCGGAGGAAATCGCCCTGCTCATCTGGCAATACCGTATATGATCCTGCGGTTCCAGGTTTTTTATATCCTCACTGGTAAATACGGCGGGAAGGTTATGTTCAACTATAGAACGGGTCAATCTGGTCATTTTATACCTATCGGTTTCCGATAGTTTCTATTATAATACAATATCAATAATAAACAAGCCCTGCAGGTTAAAATACCCGCTGCCCCCAACTGACGCTATATATGGGCCATCTCCTTCTTTTTCTGCTTTTCATGTTTTTTCTTCACTTTTTTGTCAAAAAATTCTCTTTTGACTAAAGCAAAACGGCATATTGATTCCCTTATATACCGGAGGCTTTTATGAAAAAAATTACCTGTATTCCTGTACCCCCGCTGATCGCGCTGGCGGTTCTTCTCTGCGGCTGTTCTACCGGGGAAGCTATCGGACAGCTGTTGGGGCAAAGTTCGCAAGCGCCGGTGTTTATGCAATGCCGGGCGGTTTCCCCAACCGAGATCTCCTTTCAGTTTTCACTGCCGGTTACGGTGGTGACTATCAACTTTGACCCCGCAGTTCCCGTGGAATCGGTGGATGGGGGGGATCTGGTGACGGTAAAACTTGCCGGCGGACTTGGCGCCGGGGAGCGGATTACGGCGGATATTCTGGTGGAGGATGAAAACGGGAATACCCTGAATGTGCTGGTTCCGCTGCGGACCCGCAATGACCGGCTCCCCGCTTTTCGTATCAATGAACTGCGTACCGAATATTCAAAACCCAAGGCGGAATTTATTGAGATCAAAACCTTAAGTGCAGGGAACCTTGGGGGGCTCCGTTTGTACATTGCGGGGAATGTCAAACAGCCGCTGGTCTATGAATTTGCACCCACGGAGGTACGCACGGGTGAATACATCCTGATACATCTGCGTACGGTAGAAGAAGGCACTGTGGATGAAACCGGCAGCGATCTGGCGCTTTCCGGCGGGACAGACGCCGTTGCGGGAGCCCGTGATTTTTGGGTTCACGGGACGGATAAACTGCTGCACAAAACCGACGCGGTTTGGTTTGCCGATCAGGATGACCGTATTATCGATGCGGTACTACTCTCCGAAACTGCCGACCCCTGGTGGAGCAAGGATCAATTTATACAGGCCGCGGAATTGTTCTGCGATCAGGGCGCATGGGTTTCATCGGATGGAAAAATCGCCGGTCCCGCCGATGCGGTGCGTTCTGCCAACATCAAGACCGCGATGACCCGGAGCATTTCCCGCGACGAAACTGTTCCCGATACCAATACGGCGTCGGACTGGTATATCACCGCCACGAGCGGTATCACACCGGGAAAGCCGAACAATCCGGCGCGGTTTTAGCAGCCTTGCTTAAATTTGAGCCCTGCTCAAACAAGGTCCTTGAACAGGTTTTCGATGTCATGCTTGGGGGCGGCCCCGACCTTTTGCCGGAAGGGGCTGCCGTCTTTGTACAGGACCAGGGTCGGAATCGACACAATATTGTGCTTTTCCGCAATTTCATTCTGCTCATCAACATTGACCTTGCCAATCTTTACCTTGCCGGCGTATTCGCCGGCAAGCTGGTCGATAAACGGGCCTATCATTTTGCAGGGACCGCACCATGACGCCCAAAAATCAATCAAAACCGGAACCGGGGATTGGAGCACCTCGGTCTCGAAGTTATCGCTGGTAATTTCTATGCCGTTACTCATTTAAATCCTCCCTAAAACCATACTTTAAATATAACGAAAAAATGCACTTGTACCAATACCTTTTCGGCAATAGAATGAAGCCCTATGTTTGTTGAATTATTGGCGCCTGCAGGGTCACCCGAAGCGCTGGACGCCGCCATTGGCGAAGGGGCCGATGCGGTCTATCTGGGGCTGAAAAATTTTAATGCCCGTATGCGGAGCGCTAATTTTGCCTATTCGCAGTTTGAAGGGGCGCTCAAGTCCCTGCACCGTATGGGCAAAAAAATATATGTCACGGTGAATACGGTTTTTGAACAGCGCGAAGCGGATCGTATGTATCAGCTTTTGAAATACCTTGCCGCCCTTGGTCCCGATGGTCTTATCGTTCAGGATTTTGGGGTGGTGCAGATGGTCCGGGAGAATTTTCCGTCCCTCAAACTCCATGCCTCCACCCAGATGAATATTGCCTCGGCGCGGGGGGCCAATGCCCTTTCCAAATTCGGCGTGTCGCGGGTGGTCCTGGCGCGGGAACTTACCCTGGAAGAAATTCGGGATATCAGGGCGGATACCAATGCAGAGCTGGAAGTATTTGTCCACGGGGCCCTGTGCGTCAGCGCCTCGGGGCTCTGCCTTTTTTCGAGCTACCTTGGCGGCAAGTCGGCAAACCGCGGAATGTGCACTCAGGCGTGCCGCCGTTTTTACCGGCGGGATGATGAAGGCGGCTATTATTTCAGTCCCTCGGATCTGCAGCTGTTGGAAAAAACGCCGGAGCTTGCCGCCGCGGGAGTAAGTTCGTTTAAAATTGAAGGGCGGATGAAAAGCGCCGAATATGTCGGGGCCGTGGTCTCCGCATACCGCATGGTTATCGACGCCGTTGCCGGTGAGAACGAAGAAAAAATACAGGAAAGCATTACGCAGGGCCTCAAAATTCTCCGTAACGATTTTGCCCGGCCCAAAACGGCCTTTTATACCGGGCCGGATATTAATTGGCTTGATCCGGACCAGGCGGGGGGCACCGGGATCAGCCTTGGAAAGCTGCTCAAGGTGAAAGGCGCCGCTGCCGGTGAGTGGCGGGGATTTATCAACCCCGCCTCTGATCCGCCTGCAGCCGGGGATTCGATACGGCTGCATAAGGCCGACGACTCAAGCCGGGTATCGCATAAACTCAAGCTTGCCGGGAAGCCCGGCAAAACTGAGCCTGAATCAGGCGGCGGCCTTTGGATATCGATCCCCGAAGGTTTTGAAAGCGGCGATGCGGTGTATCTTATCCAGAATAAATCCATGTCAAAGCGGTATATTCCGGTGATTCCCCGCGAACTGGGCCATTTTAAGCACATGCCCGGCAGGGACAAGGCCCCTGCTGTGAAGATTGCGCCGTTTTTACCGCAGGGTAAAAATGCACCGCAAAGTAAAACATCCCCCCGTGACAGCAGCCGCAGGGACGGCAAGTCCGCGGGAGAGGGGCTTTTTCCGGGAGGCCTCTATACGGCGGTCTCCCGCACCGATGACTTGTACATTGTACAATCGTCGCGGCCGGTCCGGGTAATGCTTTCCTACACCCGCAAAACCGCCGCGTATCTGCTTGCAGATGATAAGCCGCCGCTGCCGTTTAAACCTGCGGAGATCATCCTTGTGCTGGACCCCTATTTTCCGCAGAGTATGGAAATTCTTGCCGGTGAAATTAACCGGCTTATGGGAAAGGGGTATTATCAGTTTGTGGTAAATAATCCCGGACATTTTTCGCTGTTCCGCGGCCAGGACAAGCAGGCGGAATTTTTACAGCGGGCCGGTATGGGCAGGCAGACAAGCCCCGATAAACCCGCGCTGATCGCCGGGCCGTATCTTTACATTTTTAACCAGTGGGCACAATCACTTGTTGCAGCAATGGGCGCCGGTTTTTTTATTTCTCCGCTGGAGAATAACCGGCAAAATTTTGAAAAAACTTTTCCTCCCGGGGGGAACTGCAGGGCCGCCGCTTTTGTTACGGTTTTTGCCTGGCCTGTTCTGTTCCGCATACGGGCAGACCTTGGCGGCATTTACAAGTTTGATGATTTTTACGACAGCAGGGATGAGCGCTTCCGTCTTTTAAACAACCGTGAAGATGGATCGCAGGTAATTCCCGAAAAGCCTTTTTCGATTGTCGATAAAATTCCGTTCCTGGAAGAAGCGGGATTCAGCCGTTTTATCCTGGACCTTTCCGGTCCGCCGTTAAAAAAATCAGACTTCCGCGATTTGATGCGATCGGTGAAAGACGGCGTGCCCCTGCCCGATATCAGCCGCTTCAACTGGAAAGACGGGTTTTTCAGCGCAGAGGCTCCGGTCACACGCGCTGATAAAGCGCGTTAAACGAAATATTTCAATCAGTTTTTTTGGGTTTACCGGCGATCTTTGAAACCAGCATCGTCAGGAGCGCCACAAAACCGCAGACCACAAACAGGCCAAGCATCCCCTTCCACATAATATCAAGGGACGCCATTACATTAAACATCATTTCTTCGGTCATAATTTTCTCCTACAGATATTGCAATATCAGGCTGAGTACGAGGCCGCTGGCAACCACCGAGGCGATCTGGCCCGACACATTGGCGCTTACCGCATGCATCAGAAAAATATTGGTGGGGTCTTCCTTGAGGGCCAGCTTCTGAATAACACGGGCCGACATCGGAAAAGCGGAAATTCCCGCAGCGCCGATCATCGGGTTAATTTTCTTTTTCAAAAAGATGTTCAGCAATTTGGTAAAGAGTACCCCGCCGATGGTATCAAAAATGAACGCCACAAGTCCCAGCCCCATGATAAGGAGGGTTTCTTTGGTAATAAATTTATCCGCCTGCATGGTAAAGGAAATGGTAATCCCCAGAAGCAGCGTAATCAGATTGGAAAGCGTTTTCTGGGCGGTCTCGGAAAGGGAGTCAAGCACCGCGCATTCCCGGATAAGATTTCCGAACATTAAAAAGCCGATAAGGGCCACCGCCGCCGGAGAAATAAAACCTACCACAATCGTTACGATTATCGGGAACAGGATGCGAATCGACTTGGGGACCTCGGTGGACGCTATTGGATCCATTCTGATACGCCGCTCTTTTTTGGTGGTGACGAGTTTTATGGCAAAGGGCTGGATAATCGGCACCAGGGACATATAGGAATACGCCGCCACGGCAATGGCCCCCAAATAGTTTGAGTGCAGGACCTGGGAAACCAGAATCGTTGTAGGCCCGTCGGCGGCGCCGATAATGCCGATTGCCGCCGCATCTTTCAGGTCAAAGCCCAGCAGGGTAGCCAGGGTGATCGTTGCAAAAATACCGAAATGGGCGGAAGCGCCAAAGAGAAAAAACACCGGCCGGGACAGCAGCGGCCCAAAGTCGATCATCGCCCCAATGCCGATAAAAAGAAGCAGCGGCATGGCTTCGGCGGCGTTGATGCCGGTTTCAAAGAGCCACTGGATAACCCCATGCGTTTCCCCGACGCCGGGCATAATCTGGTTCAGCACGCCGCTCAGGGGCAGATTCACGAGGATTGCCCCAAAGCCCATAGGCAGCAGCAGCGCCGGCTCATATTCCTTTTTAATGGCGAGCCAAATCAGCGCCGCTCCCACGACATACATAACCACCTGTTTCCAGGTCAGGGCCATAACTCCATCAAGCAAAAATTCCATAGCTGCTCCTTGTATAACAAAAAAGGCAAGCCCTCTTACCACATAACGCAAGGTTATGATGGCAAAAAGTCTTGCCCGTTACGAATAATCCGGAACCGGAACCGGTTCGTGCTGACGAATTATTCTGCGCACTTACTGCGCCGGCTACTCCCTTCTTGTGCAATCAGTATTACACTGCGGAGCAGCCGGTGTCAATAGGCATTACGCCGCTCAGAACGTTACCGGTTCAAGCTCCTCCACCAGTGCGGGGATTTCCGCATCCTGTTCCATAACCGGCGGCGACGAAGAAAAACCGGGCGCTGCCAGACCGGACGCTTCGCCGGCAAAGTCAGGCCCGGCTTCGCTGTCCTTTTTAAAATCAGGACGGAATTCCACATGTTCTGCCACAATGGTTACCTTGGACCGGGTCTTCCCGTCGGAATCGTTCCAGCGCGATTGCTTCAGGCGGCCCACCACCCGGACCCCGCGGCCCTTGTGACCAAGATTGTAGCAATTTTCGGCCAGTTTCGACCATGTTTCCACGTCGAAAAATCCTACTTCCTTTTCCAATCCTGAATCTTGTTTGAAGAAACGATTGGAGGCAAGGCTGAAGGTGCAAAGCGATGTTCCCTTGGGGGTGGAACGCAAGAGCGGATCTCTTACCAGATTTCCTTCGATGAGAATTGAGTTGAGGTTGTTCATAATAAACGCCTCCTAATAGGTTCCGGAGGCATAAAGCCGCCGGTCATGGACTTCCCGATGGAAGTTTTCATGATACCTATATAGGGAACCAGGATGCGTGGCGCTTTAGTCAAAACCGAAAAAAATGAAAAAAAAGTGAAAATTCGTCACATTTTGATGTTGAGCAGCAGCTTGACCATGTATAATTCCATGTACAGGTGCAGTGATTCCTGCCCGCTGAGCTTCTGCAGAGCGGGGGTGTGGGTAACAAGGCCCGTTGCCATATCGCTTAAACTTTCCCGGGTAATCCGCCTGTTTTTCTGGACTCGTATAACCCGGCGCAAATGATCCCGTACCAGGGAATTGACGTCCTCCACAAGGTTTTTCCGGGCATTTTTATCGAGGAGCCTGCTCCACCGGGTTTCCAGGTCGGTAAGATACGCGTCCAGCGTCTGCCCCGGGGGAACCAGGCTGGCTTCAATCTCCCGTGCGGCGTGCCGTATATCTTTGGCTTCGCCTTCTTCGGCTTCTTCTTCAACAATAATTTCTCTGCCGGCCTGCTGTTTTCGCTTTTTCTTTTTCCCCAAATTGTAAAAAAACGCGATAATGGCGGTAAGCACGGGAACCGAATACCAAAAGGGAAGGAGTATCTTTGCATCGGTAAGGATATCCTTACGGCTGATGGTATAGAGGGCGCTCATCGGAATCAGCCTGCCGTCTTTGAAAATACGGGATGAGGGCGGAATAGCGCCTTGATTATGCGATGCCTCCTCGTAAACCCAGAGCAGTTTTTCACTTTTAAGGAGGCTGGTCAGAAGCGGCGCTTTGGCTTTGGTATAGATGGTCAGCAAATTATCAAATTCCGCATCCTTTTCCATGGCGGGCTCACTCCAGAATTCCCGCAGAAGCTTCATCCAGCGTTTTGTAATCGATTTTTTTATTACCGGGCGGGTATCAACCAAAAGCTTTGCGCACAGGGAGAGCAATTTATCCTTTCTGATATACCACCGCATCTCCTTTGTCCCCGGAAAAACCAGCCATGCCGGTAACTCGCTGTCCATGCTTTCTGTGGTCCGTTTTACGACATATTTTTCCAGATCTTCCATGGAGTACAGCCCGATAAGCGGCACGCCTTTGTTGTTGGTAAACTTGATGATTTGATCCATGGCATAATGGCAGGGGGGCTGCTCCATGTGGAATTCAAGTGCCTTGAACGCCAGCTCGCGCTCCCGCTGTTTAACCGCCCGCGCCTTGTAGAACCCGTTGCAGACTTCGATGACATACACGGCCTGTATTGCCGCAAGGTCTTCGGCAAGGATTTCTTTTTTCTTTTTGATATCGTTCTTTACCAGAGCGCAGAAGTACGCCCAAAAAAGATACGAAAAATCCCCAAAAGCTTCCATCGCAGTGATAAGGTCCAGGGGGCGGATTAAAATCTGCTCCAGTATCTCCCTAAGGTACTTCTCTTTGCCCTGAAGCTGAGGGGTAAGTTTGTGCAGGGCATATTCCTTGTTGCCGTGGCTGCGGAGGTAGTTCCGCACTTTAAGAAGCGACGCCTCCATAAGCCGCCGGGGGATCATCGGTGACAGTACCAATGCGGAACCGTAACCGTCGGGAAAAATCATTTTGATAATGGGCAGGACTTCCGTATCGGGTTTTTCAAAATAGGGGGCAAAATCCGAACCCAGGTTGACGAACTTTAACTGATCCTGGGGAATGGTGATCCGCAGGGACTCTTCATCGGGGAACGGCATATCTGCCGTATTGTCAATGGACCGGTATGCTTCCTGCAGGGCCTCGGCGTAGTAATGCGGCATATAGATACGGCCCTCGGCAGTATCCGACAGGAGAATACATTTTTCGCTTTCGACAAGGCCCGACATCTCACTCCAGAATTTGAGCCCCGTTTCCTTTGTCCATTTGGCCCATTCGGGCTGTTCAGGCGCCTTGCGCCCGGAATAATTTTTTAAAAAGCCCAAAAAAACATCGATCTCTATGTACGGTGAATTGTTTTTATTCGCATAAGCCTTTAAAATAGGATAAAGGTCAGTCGATTGAGCCATGGGATATTATAGGTGATAAATGAAAAAAAATGAAGGTACTTTGAACTTACCTTTTACGGGCGCAGGCCGTTTTCTTTTATGTCTTTTTCTTGCCGGTTTTTTGACCGCGGCGGCGGCGGCTCAGGAACACAGCGCCGTAATGATCAAGGGTAACTCCTGGATAACGGGAATTCCCGGATTCGGCGCCAATGTATTTCCTGCCATTTCGGCCGAGTACCGTTCCGGAGACACAACGTTCTCCATCTGGGTAAGCGGGGAACCCCTGGTTTTTTCTCAGGCAGTTTGGGAATCCCGTACACTTCCCCGCGGAAGCAGGCTCACCGGCGTCATGCAGCGGGATAACGGCGGAACACTCCTTGTCGGTTTTCCCTTAAACAGCGAGAACGAAACAGGGGCGTGGACCGTGTTGTTTCAGTTTCCCCGGAGAACCGCGGATACCGGCTTTGACGACGCTGGGGCAGACCGGCTTATTGCCGCATGGACCAGCCGCTTCCGGTATTTTATGTCCCTGGTAAAAACCGCCTCCGATATATCCCTGCCGGCAGTGGTGACGTTTTAAACGCCTTCAATCTTTTACTTCATCCTCACTGAGGCCGTAGCCCTCCCATTCTTCGTTCCCCCTGGGCTCAACGTGAATCATAATATCATATACCCCTTCGATCCGCTCCTTTATGGCCTCTTCAACCTGGTGTGCAACCCAGTGGGCTTCAAGGACAGTCATGTTGGGTTTTACTTCAATATCAATATCGATATCCCAGAGTCCGGCAATGCGCCGCATACGGGCGCGGTGGGGATTTCCCACTCCCTCGACGGAACGAACCGCATCAAAAAGGATACGGTAAAATTCCGTACCGGAGCCGCCGTCCATAAGTTCCGTATTGGCCTCCATGAAAATCCCCACCGCCGACTTGATCACCCAAAGCCCCACGAGGATAGCAGCCGCAGAATCGATGATGGCGATGTTCAGCAGCATGGAAAGTCCTATGCCGATAAGTACCCCTGCGGAAAGCACTACATCGCCAATCATGTTTTTTGCATTTGCCCGGAGCATCGGCGACCCGGCCTTTTTCCCAAAGGCATACTGGCTCCAGGCCAGAAGGATCTTTCCCCCGATTGAAACAAGGGTGGCAAAGAGGGCCGGGGCCGTGGGTACCTCCCGTTTTTCCCCAAAGATGATATCCCCTGCTGAATTGAGAATGAGCTGCGCTCCGGCAAAAAACAGTATGCAGGCCAGCAAGGTCGTGGCAACCGTCTCCGCCCTGCCGTGTCCCCAGGGGTGCCCCTTGTCCGCCGGACGCGAAATAATTCCCGCCACCAGCAGTGACATGATCGCAATAAGCACATCCACCGATGAGTCGATTCCGTCGCCGAGCACGGCAAGACTGTTTGCATAAATACCCGCGCCGATTTTTACCGCCGCCAGAACCGCGTTCCCAAAAAGGGCCGTCAACGCCGCCGCCCTGATGATCCGCGCCTTGTCACCAATTTTAACAACGCCCTGCGTTTCATGTGTCATGGTACGCAGAAGTATGACACATATTCGGGGAAATTGAAAACACGGCGATTTTAGTTAATCAGGTAAAATTTACCCACCATCCAAATCTGCGTAAAATCTTCACACTTACATTGCCCTTTTTGCTATACTATTCCCATAAATACGGTTATTTCGGCTTGGCACGGTTTGTGCTTGTAATATGGAGGGAGTTACTATTTTGAAGAAAAACTTGTTGACCGGCGCCGCCCTTATCGCGTTTGCGCTGACCTTTGCCGCCTGCGGAACAAAGGCCAAAAATGCCGCGTATGATTTTACTGCCGTCAGCCGGGGCAGTCTGGAAAAAACGGTGTCGTCGAGCGGGACCATCAATCCGGTCGCTACCGTTAAGGTGCTGCCCCGTATGAGCGGCAAGGTTGAAAAAATTTACGTTGATTATAACGATACCATCAAAAAGGGCGATGTGCTGGCGGAACTCAATACCGATATGCTCAGACTGCAGCGGGAACAGCAGATGGCCCAGGTGATTAAGACCAGGGCAAACTATGAGCTGCAGAGCGTCAATTACCGGAACCAGCAGGCGCTGGCGGAAAAAAACCTTATCTCCGAATACGAGCTTAAAACCGGCAAGACCACCCTTGACGTTCAGGCGGCGGAGCTTTCCGCGACGGAGGCAAATCTTAAAAGTATCGAGACTGAAATAAACCAATACGCCTATATCACGTCTCCCATTGACGGGATTGTGCTGGAGCGGAAAATCAACGAAGGCGATACGGTGGTGGACAGCTCCAGCAGTAATTCATCGGCAATTTTTACACTGGCGGAAAATCTTGAGGAAATGCAGATTGAATCCTGGGTCGGGGAACTGGATATCGCCACAATTAGCGAAGGGCAGGATGTGCGCTTTACCCTGGAGGCGATGCCGGGGCGGAACTTTACCGGAACAGTGGAAAGCAAGCGGCTTATGCCCCAGATAGTGGACAATGTGGTTTCGTATAACGTGATCATCAGCGTAAACAATAAAGACGGCGCCCTGCTTCCCGGTATGACCTGCGCGGTGGAATTTATCGAGGAACGGCGGGAAGATATACTGCTTGTGTCCAATGCCGCCCTGCGTTTTACGCCAACAAGTTTAACTACCGATGAAATCGGCGAAAAGGTTTTTAATGCCTCACTTAAAGGGATGAATGATGAGCAAAAGCAGGCGGCGATCGATGCACGGGCCGAGGCGCAGAAGAACACTGCAGCAGCAGGCACAAGCAGCACAAACGCAAATGCACAAAGCGGTATCTCCGGGCTTTTAGCCCCTTCCATGCCCGGCGGCGGAAGGATGCGGGCGCCGGGCGGACAGGGAAATGCGGCGCAGCGGCAGGGAACGGGGACACGTACAGGCGCCGCAGTCAGAACAGCGCCCCGCCCGCTTTGGTTTATCGGCGCAGACGGCAAGCCTGACTGCATACTGGTGCGGACGGGAATCACCAACGGCATCAGCACCGAGGTGAGCCCCGTGCATCTTTTCAGAGCCGAATCAGATACGGAACCGGAAGCCGCTCTTGAAGGAATGAAAATTATTCTGAGGGAAAAAATTTAATGGCGGTGATCGAAATGCGGGGGATCAAACGATTCTACCTGCTCGGGGCCGGCAAGAAAGACGGCGGGGTGATCGTCAATGCCCTGCGCGGCGTTGATCTTTCAACCGGGGCCGGAGAATTTGTTTCGATTATGGGGCCCTCGGGCTCCGGCAAATCAACGCTGATGAACATACTCGGCTGCCTTGACAAGCCGTCAGGCGGAACGTACAACCTTGACGGCATTGAAACATCTGCGTCCGATGCGGATACCTTTGCCCTTATCAGAAATAAAAAAATCGGGTTTGTGTTTCAGGCGTTCAATCTTTTGGCGCGGACTACGGCGCTTGAAAATGTAGAGCTGCCGCTGTTTTACAACCGCGCCGTAAAACGTGCTTCCCGCAAAGAGCGGGCCGCGGCCTGCCTGCGTGAAGTAGGGCTTACGGAACGCATGGATCATTATCCTTCGCAGCTTTCAGGCGGTCAGCAGCAGCGGGTTGCCATCGCCCGCGCCATGGTAAATGATCCCGCCTTTATTCTTGCCGATGAGCCTACGGGAAATCTCGACACCGAAATGACGCTGGAAATAATGAGCATTTTTCAAAATCTTAACCGGCAGGGTAAAACGATTGTTATGGTAACCCACGAGCCTGAACTTGCTGCGTACACCAAACGGATCATCACCCTTCGTGACGGAGAACTGGTTTCGGATGTTCCGGTCAATGAACTGCGGGATGCCGCCGGAGATCTTGAACGGTGGAAAACCGATCATGTGCTGCTTGCAGGGGCTGAAATAAAATGAAGAAAAGAAAAACCGCAGAGAACGCAAAGGCGGCGCAGAGAACGCAGAGAAAAGGATATAATAAATCTTTGGTATTTGCTTTGCGCCCTCTGCGTCTTTACTCTGTGCTCTCTGCGGTTAGTATTTATTCAGAAGGTTTATTATGAATATTTTACAGCTTATACATACCTGTTTTCGCAACATACTCCGCAACCGCATGAGGAGCCTTCTTACTTCGCTTGGGATCATTATCGGGGTGGGAAGCGTTATCATCATGGTTGCCGTCGGCGAGGGGGCGCAGAAGTCGATTGAGTCGCGTATCGCCGGCATGGGAACAAACCTTGTTCAGATTATGCCCCGGCGCGTAAGGATGACCCCGGGACAGAGTCAGTCGAGACCAAACCGCATTACCAAGTCCGATGCAGAGAAAGTCAAAAACGAAGCAAGTTATGCCCTCGCCGTTTCGGGAATTGCCCAGCGGAGTTTTGCGGTTGCCGGAGGAGATACAAGCTGGACCACCACGGTAATGGGCGTTGATCCCGATTACCTTATTATCCGCAGCTGGGATACTGCCGAAGGATCTTTTTTTGAAGATGATGACCTTACGACCCGCAACCGTGTAGCGGTGTTAGGTGCAACTACGGCAGCGCAGCTTTTCGGGGGGACAAATCCTGTCGGTTCACAGATCCGTATCGGAACCAACCGTTTTACCGTTATAGGAATTCTTGCAAAGAAAGGCGCCGGCGGCATGGGCAACGATCAGGATGATATCATTATGGTTCCCATTGACACGTACATTACCCGGCTGGTCAATTCAAAGAATCTTAATTCAATTGCCATGAGCGTGGTGAGCAAACAGTATATGGAAATCGCATCAAAAGAAGCGACGCTGATACTTCGCGAGGCGCATAAACTTAACGAGGGCGAAACAGATGATTTTGAAATCATGAACCAGGCAGATATTATCGAAATGGCAAGCGAAACTTCCCGCAGCCTTACAAGCCTCCTCGCGGCAATCGCCGGAGTTTCACTGCTTGTCGGCGGCATCGGGATTATGAATATCATGCTCGTGTCGGTGACGGAGCGCACACGGGAAATCGGCATACGTATGTCGGTGGGCGCACGAAAACGCGACATTCTTTTTCAGTTTCTTTCAGAATCGATCATTTTAAGTTTGATGGGAGGGATCATCGGCATCGGCCTTGCATTCATGATTTGCCGGATTCTTACCGCCATGGGAACACCCACTTCAATAAACCCGCTTATTGTGATGGCTTCCGCAATTTTTTCGGCGGTGGTTGGTATTACCTTTGGCTATTATCCGGCAAAGAAGGCCGCAGGACTTTATCCCATTGACGCATTGAGGTATGAGTAAAAAAAGGGTTGAGGGTGGAAGGAGGAATTTGGAATGAAGAAAAATAATATTTTAATAATAATTGTTTTTTTAATAATGCTGCCTGTTGGTGTTTTTGCGGAAGATGAGCCAATTGGCGTTGAAACGACGGGTACTATCACACTCAGTATTGAACAGGCGCGGAGCCTGGCGCTGGCGAATTCGCGGAGCCTTGCCAAATATAATCTGACCATGCAAAATAATCGTCTTGATGATATAGCCCAGGTTTTTTCAAACCTTCCGTCACTGTCCCTGGGAGGGCCCAGCGCTTCAATAGGCTTGTGGAATGCCGGCGGAGAAGGCGTAAATTTTCCTGATAGTCTAAGCGGAAACATAATAAGTTTCGGCGTAAGCCAGAAAATTTTTAACGGCGGAAAAAGTATTGTGCTGGCTTCGATTAATAAAATAAGTTCAGAGATAACCAGAAAAGAAGCGCTGGCAGAATATTACGCTGTGCTTGATGCGGCGGACACCGCCTATTACAATGTTTTGCAGTCGGCGGTAAGTTTGGAAGCGGCGGAATCAACGCTGCAGACTGCCGCGTTTGCCCTTTCCGTAGCGGAAATACGGAGTGCAAACGGCATGATAAAACCCGGTGATTATCTGCAGGCGCTGGCGGAAAAGGAAACGCGGGAAAATGCACGGAATCAGGCAAAGCGGGATTTGGCGTTAAACAGCGCAAAGTTAAAGGCCATTACCGGAATTGCCGAACTGCCCGTCCTTGAAACCGCTGACTTTGACGCCTATGAAACATTAATCAGCCATCTTTCTGAAATTTCTGATGAAAAGCTTGATGGTTTATATGCCGATTTATGGAAGGCCGCCGCCGCAGGAAATCCCGGTCTTACCCGCGCAAGCCTCTCAAGCCAGATTGCAAAAAAGAATGTTACCCTTGCAGGCAGGGATTATTTACCCACACTTAATGCGGGTTTTAATTTGGGCGGATGGGGGTATTCAGTACAGGATGGCATAAAACTTTCTCCGGGCAGTTTTTCTTTAAGCGGGAGTATCCCGCTGGATTTTTGGGTAACCGCCAATACTGTTGCAAAACGAAAAATAACCCTGGAACAGTCAAATCTGGATTATCTTGGCGCAGAAAGTTCACTGGAACTTGAACTGCAAACAACGCTGCTCAGCCTGCTTTCCCAGGCGGAAACGGTTCTCTCCTCCCGGCGCGCCTGCGATTATGCGGAAAAACATTTTGAATATGTAATTGAGCTGTACCGCCTTGGCCAAAATTCTGTTTCTGAACTTTCAGACGCCGCCGCTCTGGTAAGCTCTAACCGCAATCAGCGCATACGGGCGGAATTTGGTTTTCTCGGCAGTCTTTCAAAACTGCGGAGTCTTGGGGCTTTTGCATCTGAATCTGATCTGATGGAGCTGCTGCTGTCATGAAGAAAAGCCTGCGTACTTCGTCATTTGCCGCCGCTGTTTTCGGCTGGGCGCTGCTTTCCGCGCTGACCGTTTTTATCCTGTGGGGAATGCGGGATCGCGCCCGGCTTATCCGCGATAACGACAATGAACGTATCTTTAATATGCTTTTTGCCGGTCTCCGCAATTATGATGACTTTGGTTCCGCCGTTGAATCCAATTCCGTATTGGCAGGGCGAATCGCCGGCGTTGCCGTGTACGGCGCCGACCTTTCTCCCGCTTACCGGTGGGGCAAGGTTCCCGAACTTTTTGATGAGCGCCTGCTGGACGATGCAGACAAATCCCGGTTCGGACGTTTCACGATTCCCGACAAGCAGGGCCGTTCGGTCAAATTCGTACTGCATACCGACAGAATGGGTCCGGCAGGGCAGCCCCGTTCCCCGGAGGGAGAAAACCGGCGGCCCGGCAGGCCGGATCAGGATCGTGCAAATCCGGACCGCATGGATCAGGGGCGTATGGATCAAGGCCGTGTGGATCAAGGCAGGCAGGGCTTTCTTTTTTTTAACACACTGTCTCGCGGAAAATATTTTTATATTGATATTTCCCATCCTGCATATTGGCGCACACAGGCCCTTACAACTGCCCTGCTTCCCCTTTGTGCCCTGATTCTGCTGTTTTTGGTTTTTTACATACGTCATCTTTATTTGCGAAACCTTGAATACCGTGAACGGATCGAAGCCCAGCAGAACCTGGTGGTCCTTGGTACCGCAGCCTCAACGCTGGCCCACGAAATAAAAAATCCCCTGCTTTCGATACGGCTGCAAACAGGGATATTGGAAAAGTCCCTTTTCCCTGAAAAGACATCGGCAAATGAAAAAAAAGCGGTAAATCAAAACGGCGCCGAAGAGATCGCCATTATCAATCAGGAAGTGGATCGCCTGTCGGCTCTTGTTTACCGGGTGAATGATTACCTTCGGGAAGCTGCGGGCCATCCTGTTCCGGTCAACTGTTACGAGCTTTTAGCCGGGACCTCCCGGCGGCTCTGCGATAAAAATATCATTCAGGATGATTCTGAGCATAACAGCACAATCTTTGCAGATACCGAGCGCATCCGTTCGGTGCTGGAAAACATACTCCGCAACGCACTGGAATCAGGCGGGCGGCCTGAAGAAACAGGCGCATCGATCAAAAAAGCCGACGGCCTTGTTATCATCAGCATTTATGACCGCGGTTCGGGCATTCCCGAAGAAAATATGAAACGCATTTTTGATCCGTTCTTTACCAGCAAGAGCACGGGAACGGGCATTGGGCTTTCGATCAGCAAGCGTTTTGTAGAAGCCGCAGGCGGGACCATCGCCGCAGCAAACCGTGAGGGCGGCGGAATTATGGTCACGGTTACTTTTCCGGAGTATAATAAATAGATGCGTGTATTAATTGTTGATGATGAACAAAATATCCGGCAGTCTCTTAAAAAATATCTGAGCCTTGAAAAGATCGATTCGGAAGGCGCGGAGAGCGGAGAAGCGGCCCTTGAATATCTTGAAAAAGAAAATTTTGATGCGGTGATACTGGATTTAAAACTGCCCGGCATAAGCGGTCAGGCGGTTTTGGAAATTATGCAGAAACAGGGGATTTATTCTCCGGCAATCATGATCAGCGCCCACGGGGAAATTGCCGACGCGGTAACAGCCCTGAAAAGCGGCGCCAAGGATTACCTCGTAAAGCCCTTTGATCCTGCGGAGCTTGTCATCAAACTCAGGTCCCTTGTGGAGAACCACCGCAGGGAAAATACTATGGAAGCGGAAAAACGCACTATCCCCAAAGAAAATTCCTTTTTGGGCGATACCCCGCAAATGCGGAAACTGCTCGATCAAATTGATAAAATTGCCGGTACTGATGTGACGGTACTGATCACCGGTGAGAGCGGGACCGGCAAAGAAGTTGCTGCCCGCGAAATCCACGCCCGCAGTCCCGCGGCAGGCGAACCGTTTGTGGCGGTGAATATCGGCGGCATTCACGAAGGTCTTATGGAGAGCGAACTGTTCGGTCACGAGAAGGGTTCTTTTACCGGAGCCGCCGCACGGAAAATCGGGCTTTTTGAATTGGCCGGTCATGGCTGTCTTTTTCTCGATGAAATCGGTGAAATGCCCATGCCCCTGCAGGTTAAGCTCCTCCGTGTTTTACAGGATCGGAAGATCCGCCGTTTGGGCGGCGTCAGCGATATTCCCGTCAGCGCCCGGATTATCTCCGCCACCAACCAAAACCTGGAAACCCTGGTAAAAGAAGGCCGTTTTCGGGAAGACCTTTATTACCGGCTCAACGTTTTCAGGATTTCCCTTCCCCCGCTTCGGGAACGCCGCGATGATGTTCCCCTGCTGGCACATCATCTGCTTGCCAAACACGCCTCCCGCACCAAAGCCTGCACAATGTCATCCGGGGCAATCGAAAAATTAAAAACATATTCATTCCCCGGCAACATCCGTGAACTGGAAAATATTCTTGAACGCGCCTTAATCTACTGTGAAGGGAATATTATCCGGCCGGAGGATATTGATTTACACGAGACTCAAAACAATGCACCCTTTGAAACAGCCGGTCTGTCAGATCAGATGCTTACAACGGCTGCCATTGCTTCAGGACAAAATCCTGCTGCGGCAAATACTTTTCGCAGCGAATCACTTGAGGACATTGAAAAACAGGCAATTATTGCCGCCCTTGAACGCTGTGACGGAAACCGGACCAGAGCTGCGGAAAGCCTTGGGGTAAGCCGTAAAACCATACTCAATAAAATCAAACTGTATGGATTGAAATAATTGTAATAAAACTGCATAATATTTACATGAACAATAAAATGAATGAAATAATCCGTATAGGTATATTTTATGACGGCTATTATTTTTATAAGGTCAGTAATTATTACAAATACGAACATAGGCGGAAGGCGCGTATAAGCATTTCCGGCCTGCATGATTTTATCCGCAGGGAAATTGCCGGAATTACAAAAATTGATGATATACGGCTTTGCCAGATTATCGACGCCCATTATTTTAAGGGCCGTTCTTCCGCAAAAGAGCTTGGGGAAAAAGTTCAGAGCGAACGGATATTTGAAGATATTCTTATGCGTGAAAATATCGTTACCCATTATCTGCCCCTGCGGTACAATGTCGAAAACAGCAGCATGCAGGAAAAGGGAATAGACGTGTGGCTTGCCCTGGAAGCCTATGAATTGGCAATCTACAAGCATTTTGATATTTTGGTTCTAGTAGCCGGAGACGGCGATTATGTTCCGCTCGTCAGAAAACTCAACACCCTGGGTACCCAGGTAATGCTTATCAGCTGGGACTACAGTTACTACAACGAAAACGGCGCCATGTCGGAAACACGAACTTCCCGTCAATTGCTCGAAGAAGTCCTGTATCCGGTGATCATGCACGATAGGATAGAAAGAAATTATAATTCTGATATCATTAACGATCTTTTTGTTGCAGAAAAACGGGAATATTATACCGAAAGCATCGGGAGTATTCTCTCTGCAAAACCTGCGGCAGAAATACCTGCCGAAAATGAAATTATATCAACGATTATCAGCATCAAAGACGGTTTTGGTTTTATCAAGGATGAAAAAATCAACAATGTATTTTTTCACTACAGCACCCTTACCAATAAAGATTTTGATGAGCTGATACCGGGAATGCGGGTAAGCTACCTGTGCGAAGAAGATCCGGAGCGGACCAAACGGGATGAAGCCCCCCGTTACCGGGCGCACAAAGTTACGGTTATTGAGTAAGCGCTGAAAAACCTGCCCTGCAAAGGGGCACACAGTACGCTTATGCCTTCGGATACGCTGCGCAGGCTTCGGTCAGTACTTTTATGAACTCCTTGCGGTCAATATCCATGTTGACAATGGCATTTGGTTTTGCGTCGGAATAAGGTCTGAGATCGGCAAGGGTCATACCGTCGGTATGTTTCCCTTTGGTTTCCACCACGACATGATACCGGCGTCCGGTAAAAAGTGCAGGGTGGGTAAGGCATGCGACGGCGCAGGGATCATGCAAAGCGGCTCCGGGGTATCCGTTTTTTTTGTAAAACTGAAAATAAAAATCCAGCAGGTCGGCGGTTAAAACCGGAACTGCGCCGCCAAGGCTTCGGATCACATCAATCTCATCCTTCATGATCAGGGCTTTGGTAGTCACATCAAGGCCGGACATGACAAGCGGAACGCCGGAAGAAAAAACAATGTCCGCCGCTTCGGGATCAACATAGATGTTAAACTCTGCGGCGCTGGTCCAGTTCCCCGCCCCTATGGCGCCGCCCATCAGGGAAATTGTCGAAATGTTTTTTTTCACCTCGGGGAAAGCGGTAAACAAAATTCCCAGATTGGTAAGCGGCCCTGTAGCGATAATCGTTACCGGCTCCGGGCTTTCGGTAATCAGGCGGCGCATAAGTTCCACGGCGTTGACCTTTTCCTCAGGATAATCGGGCAGCGGAATAGCAGGCCCGTCGAGGCCGCTTTCACCGTGGACCTGAGGTGCGGTAACCAAATTGCGGAACATGGGCTTTGCCGCTCCCGCAGCCAAAAGCGGCCGCCTGCCGAGAAGGCCAAGGATTTTTTTTGCATTGATCAGCGTCTTGTCCAGGCCGGCGTTTCCTGCGACCGTGGTCACGGCCTTTATATCAAGAGAGGCTTGCGCAAATGCAAAAATCAGCGCTATCGCGTCATCGTGACCGGGGTCACAGTCAAAGATTATGGGAATTTTATTCATAGTTATAGTTTAGCAGATATTCGGTGGTTTGCAAGGGGAAAAATTATGCATAGATATTACCGGTTTCATTGTTTAGTCATTATACTTCTTAAAATTTTCAGCCTGTTCAAATATTTCCCTGTAAACTTCATCGTTTGTTTCCGGTGGGTATCCATACTTATCAAGTACCAGAATTAAATCAACCTGCAATTCAGCTTTTATATCTTCTTTCTTTGACCAATCTGTATAGTGAGTTTTATCGTCAACGATTATCTTTATTTCTTTTGACAGGATTATAAGTTTTTCATGGGGATAAGGAAAGCCGAATTTTTCGGAAATGGATTTAAGGATGTCATAGAATGCCTTTTCTTCATAATCAATACCCATTGCAGAAAATGAATTCTTTTCAGTTTTAAGATTTTCCAATAAGTCTGATAATTGATCGGCCACTTCGTCCAGAACATCACTAGCGTACTGTTTTTCATTCCGGCGGTTGTTGTAATCATCAATGACCTGCTTTAGTTTCTCGGTAAATTCAAGGGCCTTGATTTTATTGACTTTTTTGAATTCATTTATGGCCTGTTGTAATAACTGTTGCAGTAATTTTATTTTGGTGTTTGGAAGGGGGATTTTCGCTATTTTTGCAAGATATTCGTCGCTGAATATATCCGTATCAATGCGCTTACCCACCTCAAACAATTCTTCCACACCTTCGGACTGAATTGCATCGGCAACTAACTTGCGGACACGGGCATTCATTTGGAATATATCAGGGGCCTCGCCTTTGGTCATTTTGAACAGAATGGAACGGATCGCGACGTAGTAATGGATGTAGTCCCGTTCTTTTGCGCTTACCTCCTCACTGGAACTACATAAATCAAAGGCTTGCTGCAGGCGTTTTACTGCAGCCATAAACCGGGTTTCAAGTTCTTCGTTTTTCTGGATGAATTCAACTGCCCGGTTGAAACAGTCAAGCTGTTCCATGGGGGTTCCGGTAAAGTATTTAGAATTGTCGAAGGTATGAAACATCGGGGCCAGGACTTCCAGTTGATCCCTTACTATGGTAATGGATTGTTCTATGCCTTCAAATTCATCTTCCTCATAGTTGGTATATTTTTTAAGGGCCAGATTCATGTTATTTTTAATGCCGATATAGTCTACAATCAGTCCTTTTTCCTTTCCCGGATACACACGGTTTACCCGTGAAATGGTCTGGATAAGCGTATGCTGCTGGACCGGTTTATCTAT
>JAISJS010000059.1 GCA_031261385.1 Treponema sp. | reverse complement strand
CCAGGGGCTGCCCTCCAAAATGAACAAACGCCGTTCATCATCTTTTCCGCTTATCTGCGCCATGGTTAGCGCAAAGTGATCCGAAGGCTTGCGCCGAAACGCCAGCCTTCAATCGCAGGAAGTTCTTCACCGCTCCACATTTTGTACATAGGGATCCACACTCTGAGGTCAAGGCCGAGAAGGAAGCCTTCATTAATGGAGAAATCCGCCCCGCCGCCAACAACGGGCAGAAGCCAGCGGCCCTTTCCCCAAAAATAATCAAAGATGGCGTCAGTTTGAAGCTGGGCATCGTGGGCAAGGCCGCCGCCAAAATCATCGGGATGATGGGTGTTAAGGGCGATGACGCGGAAATCAAAAGCCGGGCCGCCAAATACCCGAAAACTCCAGGTATCATTCACGGGGAATTTGACTATGGCCTGGATACCGGTTAAAAAGCCAAAGACAAAGGCGGAACGGTTTTCGATGGCGGCGGGAACTGCCCGCTCCAGTTTAACGCTCCAGGCATAATCGGTAAAATACAGATCCTCGGTCAATTCTACATAATACCGTCCATCAATATGATACGCCAGATTAACCCCTGCCGACGGCAAAACCGGCGCGGGGTCTCCCTCATTGCCGTTATCCTCCGGGAAAAAAAGTATGCTGCCGTTGAAGGACCAGGTGAGCCGCTCCGAAAAACTCTGTCCCTCAGGAGAATTTTGCGGTTCAGTCAACTCCTGTGCCCCCAGCGAAGCGGCAAAAAGCAGGCTCAAAAAAACTGCCATAAAAGGCCGGAGAGGAAAAACGCTTTTCATACTATTAGTATATCACAAAACCCGTGCGGATTCTATCGTTTTCCAATGCAACCGGTTTCGATACGCCGGGGTCATAAGGTTGACAAGAATATGAAAATATCTTTTAATAGGAGTATGACAAAATATCAAAATTTGTCATAATACGGGAGCACATGGCAATTGAAGTGATAGGTACCGGAAGGGCAATTCCGCCCCAGCGGATCACCAATGATGATTTGGCAAAACGGATTGATACCAGCGATGAGTGGATTAGATCCCACACAGGGATTGGCGCCCGGCACATTGCAGGCGATGAAACGGCCTGCAGTGATTTAGCGCTTGAGGCGGCAAAAAATGCTTTGGCGATGGCGGCAGGCGCGGATACGCTTACCGGCGCGGAAAAGGAAGCGGCGCTTGCAGAAGCGGCTCTGACCCTGGACCTAATAGTCCTGGCAACCGCTACCGGCGACTATCCCGGCAGCCCGTCAACAGCCTGTATCGTACAGGATAAACTCGGCGCCCGGAATGCCGCCGCTATGGATGTCGGCGCCGCCTGCAGCGGTTTTATCTACAGTTTGGAGACGGCGGCAGGGCTTCTTTCCATTAACAAGAACCGGAAACGGGCGCTGGTAATCGGTTCGGAAATATTGACCCGGGTTGCCGACTGGACCGACCGGGGAACCTGCGTCCTCTTTGGGGATGGCGCCGGGGCAGTTATAATCGAAAAGACCGGCGCCCCATCGGAAGGACCTGGTAAACGGGGCCTCCTGCGGACCATTTTGGGGGCCGATGGTTCCGGAGCGGAACACCTGATTTTCAGGCGCGGCGGGTCCCGCAGCCCTTTCAAAATTGGGGAAACCGTGGTAAAGCACAGTTGTATCGAGATGAACGGCCAGGCGGTGTACAATTTTGCCGTAAAAACGGTGACTGACACCATTGGCCGGCTTTTGGAACAGGAGGGAATTACCATTGCCGATGTGGCGCGGATCATCCCCCATCAGGCCAATGCCCGGATTGTGCAGGCTGCGGGAAAACGGCTCGGCATACCGGAGGAAAAATTTTTCCTCAATATCGGGGAATACGCCAATACTTCCTCGGCGTCGATCCCGATTGCAATGGATGAGCTCAATAGGAAAGGCGGCCTTAAACGCAGTGATCTTCTGCTGACCATCGGTTTTGGCGGCGGGCTCACCTATGGGGGAAACCTCATTGTATGGTAGGAAATAAGTATGAGTATTAAAGGCACAAAAACAATTTTTCTGTTTCCCGGGCAGGGCGCCCAATACCGGGGCATGGCCCTGGATCTCCTTGAAGCAGGCGGGACAGAGGTAAAACGCCTTTTTGAAACCGCTTCTGAAATTTGCGGAAAGGATATGCAGGCATTGCTTCGGGATTCTGATGATGAGACGCTGAAACGCACCGACATTTCCCAGCCCGCCATCACCCTGGCAAATCTTGCCGCCGCCGCTTTCCTCGCTGAACAGGGTATTCACCCTGCGGCCTGTGCGGGCTTCAGCCTTGGGGAATATGCCGCATTGGTCTGCGCCTCGGTTATCAAAGTCGAAGATTGTTTTACACTGGTAAAGGCCCGCGGCGAGGCAATGCAGAAATCTGCGGACCGGATACGGCGGGAAGCCGATAGCGCTGTACCGTCACCGGAAGAATGCCTGCCAGGAATGGCTAAGCTGCCCGGAATGGCAGCAGTAATCGGGCTTGCCCCCGAAAAGGTTGAGTCTCTCATCACCGAGTGGAAAACGTCTGCGGGAAACGGCGGCGCTATTGCAGGCCTCTACCCCGCAAATATCAATTCTCCAAAACAGCTTGTGGTAAGCGGGACCGCTGCAGCCCTTGCGGAAGCGGAAAAACTTTTTAAGGAAGCAGGCGCCCGGCGTTTTATCCGTCTCCAGGTAGCGGGACCTTTTCATTCACCGTTGATTGCCGATGCGGCAGAAATTTTCCGCCCGGTTCTTGAGGCGGCGTCTTTTTATGATCCTGCGATTCCTTTTTATTCCAACGTCACCGGGACCCGGGTAACATCGGGCGCCGAATTAAAAAAATTCGCATTGGCGCAGATCACGAGTCCGGTGCGCTGGACTGAGGAAGAAGCGGCAATTAATGCCGAGTGGAATGGTGCATCTGAGACCGCTGAGAAAATTGTAGTACTTGAACCTCAACCGAGCGAGCCCGCGAGCGAAGGTTCCAGTGTACTTGAACCTCAACCGAGCTCGCTTGCGAGCGAAGGTTCCAGTGTACTTGAAACAGGGCCGGGTAAAGTACTTCAGGGACTTTGGAAGGATTCAGGAAGCGTTATTCCGTGTTATGCGGCAGGCACAGCAGAAACAATAATGGAGCTTTTATGAAAAATCAGGAGATATATCAATGCAGTTAAATAATAAAAAAGCGCTGATATCAGGCGCGTCACGCGGAATAGGCAGGGCGATCACGGAGCGTTTTATTGCAGAGGGCGCCGAGGTCTGGGGAATCGGGACAAAGGAACCGGAGGACCTTGGCGAGCGGATTGCAAAGACTGCGGGACGGCTGCACTGGATAAGCGCCGACCTCGGCAATACCGCCGGAGTGGAAGCAGTTATCGAGAGCGCCCTTAAAGAGTCCGGCGGCTTTGATGTACTCGTGAACAATGCAGGGGTGACCCGGGACAATCTTTCTTTCAGGATGAGTCTTGAAGAATGGCAAAAGGTGCTCGACGTGAATCTTACCGCATCGTTCCTTACTGCACGGATCGTTGGCCGTGATATGATACGCAAACGGCAGGGGTCGATTATCAATATGGCAAGTGTGGTGGGAATCCACGGAAATGGCGGACAGGCAAATTATGCGGCAAGCAAGGCCGGCCTTATCGGGCTTACCAAAAGTTTAGCCCGCGAAACGGCAAGCCGCGCCGTCCGCGTTAATGCAATCGCACCGGGCTTTATCATTTCCGATATGACCGCCGCCATGAATGAAGAAGCCAGGGAAAAAATGCTGGAGATTATTCCGCTTAAACGGGCGGGGACGCCCGAAGATATCGCAGGAACTGCGTTGTTTCTTGCTTCCGATTTTTCATCATATATCACAGGACAAGTTATTACCGTGGACGGCGGTATGTTTATATAAGCAATTGACAGTGAGGAGTATAAAGCGATGAACAAGAAAGTTGTGGTAACCGGGATGGGGGTTATTTCCCCCATTGGAAAATCAACGGCAGAATTTTCCGAAAGCCTCAAGGCGGGCAGGAGCGGCGTCTGCAAGACAACCCAGTTTGATACTACCGGTTTTGATGTGACCATTGCAGGAGAAGTTAAGGATTTTGATCCTTCTCTCTGGATAGAAAAAAAGGATGCGCGCAAGATGGCCCGGTTTTCACAGTTTGCCGTGGCCGCCGCAGCGCAGGCCCTGGAGCAGGCAAACCTCATTGAAACCGTCTCCAATGCAGAAGGAACCGAAACAAAAAAACGAATCACGGGAAATGCAGAACGGGCCGGTGTGGTTCTTGGAAACGGGATCGGCGGCTTTGAAATAGTCAGCGAATCGTTCCGCAAACTCCATGACGCAGGTCCCCGGCGTATGCTTCCGCTGACTGTGCCCCTCATGATCAATAATGAAGCTGCCGGAAATATTTCCATGGTGTTCGGCGCGAAGGGACCTGCTTTTACCCAGGTTACCGCCTGCGCTTCCGGTACCGATGCGTTAGGCCAGGCGCTGGATTTAATCCGCTCGGGCCGCTGCGATATCGTCATCGCCGGAGGGACTGAATCCTGCATAACCCCTTTCGCCATCGGTGGTTTCCAGATGCTCAAGGCCCTTTCCACCAAACGCTGTGACACGCCGGAAAAAGCTTCCCGTCCCTTCGACGTTGACCGTGACGGATTTGTTCTTGGCGAAGCGGCAGGCGTTCTTGTCCTGGAAAGTGAAGAATCTGCAAAAAAACGCGGCGCAAAAATCCTCGCCGAATTTGCCGGTTACGGCGCCAGCGCCGACGCCTATCATATCACTTCCCCCGATCCGTCAGGTGAAGGCGGCGGCAGGGCCATCAAACTTGCCTTGGAAGATGCGGGGATTAAGGGTGAAGATATACAATACTACAATGCCCACGGTACTTCCACAGAAATCAACGATGTCACCGAAACAAAAATGATCAAGTTCGCATTCGGGGACCATGCCAAAAAGTTAAAGATATCCAGCACGAACAGCATGACCGGTCACTGTGTCGCGGGCGGCGGCGGAATCGAAGCCATTGCCTGCATACTCGCCATTCAGGAAGGATTTTTTCCGCCTACGATTAACCTGGATAATCCCGATCCCGAGTGCGACCTGGATTATGTACCGAACAAAGTTCAATACGGTACGGTCAACGCCGCCGCGTCAGGTTCCCTGGGTTTCGGCGGACATAACGGCGTAGTCGTTTTCAAAAAGTACGAGGTGAAATAATGAGCAGTGAGATTGAGGGGCTTCTGCCCCACCGCGAGCCTTTTTTATTTGTTGATGAAATTGTAGCGGCTGATAAAGAACGGGTGACTGCCCGCCATGTTTTTACCGAAAAGGAATTTTTCTTTAAGGGACACTTTCCCGAATACCCGGTAGTGCCTGGCGTTATCCTGATTGAAACCATGGCCCAGTCAGGCGGAGCGGGGATAAAGAAACTCGGCCTTCTCGGCGATGATGCGTTGTTCTTTTTGGCCTCGGTAGATAAAGTGAAGTTCCGCCGGCAGGTCAGGCCGGGAGAAGAAGTCCGCTCGGTTATTGAAAACCTTCGTATTTCGCCGCGTATGATCAAGCAAAGCGGGAAAGCCTATGTAGGGGATGAACTTGCCGCCGAAGCCGAGTGGCTGTGTCTTGTAGGAGGAAAGAATGATAATTAAACCGATGATACGGAACAATATCTGCATTAACAGTCACCCCAGGGGCTGCGCTGCGGCAGTACGGAGTCAGATTGAATACGCCAAAAAAAGTCTTGCAGGAGAAGCGGCTCCTCAGGAAGGAAAACCAAAACTCGTTCTGGTATTAGGCTGTTCCACCGGGTACGGCCTTGCAAGCAGAATTGCCGCAGGGTTTGGCTACGGCGCCGCTACGGTCGGGCTCTCTTATGAAAAGCCCGCCTCGGAATCAAAACCCGGCACCCCGGGTTTCTACAATAACCTTGCCTTTGATGAAGAAGCGGCCGGGGCGGGCCTTGTTTCACGCACGCTTGACGGGGACGCCTTTTCCGACGCGATGAAAGCGCAGACCATTGCCGCCATAAAGGAAACCGCCGCTGCGGCAAAAATCCCCGCGCAGGTTGATTTACTGGTCTATTCGCTGGCGTCTCCGGTACGTACCGATCCAAAAGACGGGGTGATGTACCGCTCGGTAATAAAACCCATCGGCCAAAGTTATTCCGGCAAAACCATCGACATGATGAGCGCAAAATTTATTACCGCAGGCGCCGAGCCTGCCAACGACGAGGAGATCCGCAGTACCGTAAAAGTAATGGGCGGCGAAGACTGGGAACTCTGGATCGAGGCATTGGACAAGGCAGGCGTGCTCTCCCCGTCAGCACGGACCGTTGCCTATACCTACATCGGTCCGGAACTTTCCTGGGCAATTTATAAAAACGGCACCATCGGCAGGGCAAAGGAAGACCTTGAACGGGCCGGCCGCGCCATCAATAAAAAGTTTGAAGGAACTCATCGTCATGCCTGGGTCTCGGTGAATAAAGCATTGGTCACCCGCGCAAGCGCGGTGATCCCGATCATCCCATTTTATGTTTCCTGTCTTTTTAAAGTGATGAAGGAAATGAATATCCATGAAGGATGCATCGAACAGATAGTCAGGCTTTACCGGGACCGGCTTTACAGCGCCGCAGGGGCCGCTAACCCTGCGGAAGTTCCCGTAGACAGCGCCGACCGTATACGCATTGACGATTGGGAAATGCGGGACGATGTTCAAAAGGCGGTCCTGGATCGTATGGATAAAACCACCGAAGAAAATATTCCCACCCAAACCGATGTGGCAGGATTCAAGCATGATTTTCTTGAAGCGCATGGTTTTGATGTAGCCGGCGTCGATTATGATGCGGACGTTGACCCGCGGAGTTTAGCATGAATGATAAATTGATTTTAACGTTAGTCGAAAAGTTTGACGCTTCTTCGATTGCGGAACTTGATCTTAACGACGGAACTTCCCGCCTTGTACTGCGGAAAGATGCGGCCTTTGCCCATGGTCAGGCAGCCGGTGTGTATGGCCCGTCGTCAATTTCAGGCGCTGCACAGACAGGCGCGGTTTCAGGCGCCGCTTCTGCAGGCGGAGAAGTTCCTCCGGTGCATTTGGGGCTTCCCGTATTGCCCGGTTCGACGGCGGTTTCCCCTACCGTCACCGGAGGCGAGCTCATCACAAGTCCTATCGTTGCAACCTTCTATGCCTCATCAGGTCCCGATGCGCCGCCTTTTGTAAAAGCCGGTTCCCGGGTAAAAGCCGGGGCGAGCCTCTGTATCCTTGAGGCGATGAAAATGATGAACCACCTTGAAGCGGAATTCGACTGCGAAATTCTTTCGGTAAAAGCGGCAAGCGGGGATCTCGTTGAATACGGTCAGGCCCTCTTTGAAGTTAAACGGTTATAGGGGACGGTTTTGATTAAGCGCCTCCTGATAGCCAACCGCGGAGAAATCGCCGTCCGCATCATCCGCGCCTGCCGCGAGATGGGAATTGAAACGACGGCGGTTTATTCCACCGCCGACGAGGATAGTCTCCATGTGCGCCTTGCCGGTAAAGCGGTCTGCATAGGGCCGCCGCCATCATCACTCAGTTACCTTGTCCGCAATAACCTTATCATGGCGGCAGTCAATACCGGCTGCGAAGCCATACACCCCGGGGTCGGCTTTCTTTCCGAGAACGCCGAATTTGCTCAGGCGGTTATTGAAAAAGGCCTTATCTTTATCGGGCCCGATCCAAAAGTGATTGAGCTTCTCGGCGATAAGGTTCAGGCACGCGATACGGCAAAGCAATTCGGACTTCCCATTACTCCCGGCACCGAAGAAGCAGTTTCCGATCCGGATATCGCGATGCAGGCCGTCAGGAAAATCGGCTTCCCGGTTATTATCAAGGCGGCGGCGGGCGGCGGCGGCAAGGGAATGCGTGTTGTTACCCGTGAAGAAGACCTGGCGGAAAATCTGAGCATCGCAAGCAGGGAAGCGGAATCAAACTTTGCCGACGGCAGGGTTTTTATTGAGCGCTATCTGCAAAACCCGCGCCATGTTGAGCTGCAAATTATTGCCGACGGTAACGGGAACGTTGCCGTTCTTGGTGAACGTGACTGCACGGTTCAAAAGAATCATCAAAAGTTAATTGAAGAAAGCCCTTCCCCCGCGGTGAGCGCCGAAATGCGAGAGCAGATGTCAAAAGGCGCGGTCACTATGTTCCGCGAATTAAAATACCGGGGCGCAGGCACCATAGAATTTCTGGTTGAAGATGATGCGTTTTATTTTATGGAAGTAAACGCCCGCGTGCAGGTTGAGCACCCGGTCAGTGAATTTATTACCGGCACGGATATCATACGCCAGCAGATACTTGCCTGCACCGAAGGCCGCATGGAAATAGAACCTGATGCGGTCCGCATTGACGGCTGGGCGGTTGAATGCAGGATAAACGCATTAAGTCCCGGTACGGTAACCCGGCTTGATATTCCCGGCGGTCCCGGCGTGCGTTTCGATTCATTTTTATATACCGGCTGCCGCGTCCCGTCTCATTATGATTCGATGGTTGCCAAACTTATTGTCCATGCGCCGTCCCGCGATCGGGCTCTCGCACGTATGAACCGGGCTCTTGATGAACTTGTTATAGAAGGAATTAAAACAAACCGTAATCTGCAAAAGTGGATCATTAACGAGAAAGTATTTCGTTCCGGAAATTTCGGAACATCATATTACGAGAAAATAGCAAAGGAGGCGGAAAATGCCCTCTGAAAAAAATCAGGCGGTGCAGCCCTGTCCGGCTTGCAGCGCCCAACACAGCGAAAAAGATATAGATACGGCGCTAAAAACCTGTCCCTCCTGCGGATACCATTACCGCATGGAACCGGTTGACCGTATAAAATATATTGCGGACCCCGGCAGCTTTACCGAATTTTCGGCCAACCTTACATCGCTCAACCCCATCGATCTTTTGGGTTATGAAGAAAAACTTTCCGAAGCAAAAATAAAAGCCCAGATGAAAGATGCGGTAATAACCGGAAAATGTACGATTGACGGAAAGCCCGTTATCCTTGGACTGATGTCTTTTAATTTTATGGGCGGCTCAATGGGTTCCGTGGTCGGAGAAAAAGTTTCCCGCGCCCTGCTTCGCGGCGTGGAGGATCGCTGCCCGGTGATAATCTATGCCACATCAGGAGGCGCCCGTATGCAGGAGGGGATTTTTTCACTGATGCAGATGGCAAAAACTTCCAGCGCCGCTGCGGAAATGGACAAAGCGGGCTTACCTTTTTTTATCGTCCTCTGCGATCCGACTACCGGCGGGGTAACCGCCTCCTTTGCAATGCTGGCCGACGTCACCATCGCCGAGCCGGGCGCCCTTATCGGCTTTGCCGGCCCCAGAGTCATTGAAGGCACCATACGCCAAACCCTGCCCGAAGGCTTTCAGCGCGCCGAATTTCAGCTTGAAAAAGGCTTTGTCGATATAATTGCAAAACGTCAGGATCAAAAGCATTTGCTATCCGGGCTTATTGATTTGCACCGGCCGGTCAATTTAGAGGAGCGCGCATAATGGATACTACCGAATTACACCTTAAAATAGATGAACTAAAAAAACTTGTAGAAGATTCAGGTATCGACGCCGGCAAGGAACTTGATAATCTTGAGTCAAAAATAGAAACCTATTCCCGTACCGAAACAACCTGGAAACGTGTCGAGCTTGCCCGCCACCCCGAGCGGCCCTACGCGCTTGATTATATCAACCGCATATTCTCAGGCTTTATCGAACTTCACGGTGACCGTTATTTTGCCGATGACCCGGCGATTATCGGCGGCCTTGCTTTTCTTGAGGGCCGCCCGGTAACAATTCTTGCAAACCAGAAAGGCAGGACCCTCAAGGAAAACATGCACCGCAACCACGGTATGGCAAATCCCGAGGGCTACCGTAAAGCCCTGCGCCTTGCCAAAGAAGCGGAAAAATTCCACCGCCCGATTATTACGTTCGTAGATACTTCAGGCGCCTACCCCGGCCTCGGCGCCGAGGAACGGGGCATCGGTGAAGCCATCGCCCATAACCTCCGTGACTTTAGTCAGCTTAAAACTCCGATACTCTGCATAATCATCGGTGAAGGCGGCTCAGGCGGCGCCCTTGGCCTCTGCGTCGGTGATAAAATCTATATGCTTGAAAATGCCATTTATTCGGTTATAAGTCCCGAAGGCTGCGCTTCAATTCTGCTCCGTGACTCTACACGGGCCAAAGACGCCGCCGTTATGCTCCGTATCACCAGCTCCGATCTTCTGGACTTTAAAGTAATCAACGGCATCATAAATGAGCCGCCGGGCGGCGCCCACACCGACCCCGATGCTGCGGCCGCAATTATCAAAAAACTCCTTGTACGGGAACTTGATGATCTTTGCAGCCGCAACCCGTCGGTGCTGGTTCGTTACCGGAACCAGAAGATTCAAAAGGCGGGGCATTGGGATGAAGGGTGAATGAAGGATTAATTATTCACTTATCTTATAAAACCTTGCTCCCGCAATTTTAGATTGCAGCCCCTCAAATATTTGATTTCCATCATAGGTGATTTTATTTTGCGTGATATTTGTAACCGGAAAATTAAATATCATGGGCTTTTCCAGGGTAATAGTGTTGATTTCCCTGTTCTCATATTTATAAAATACATCAAGTTCAACATTAGTACCATGCATAAAGTATTTTATCTGGTCTACCTTAAATTGTAATACATTTCCCTTTAATTCATATTTTCCTTTTAAGCTATCAATAACTTCAAGATAACCTCTTTCCCAGTACTTATATTCCATTGCATTATCAGGATAAATAATTATCTTGTTTCCGATTTCATGCGCTCTTTTTCTATAATCATTTGACCAGACTCCAATACAATTCTTTTCCCAATTAACACTTGGCTGATTTTCATTCATATTTTCAAATTCCTTAATAATACTTAAGTTGCTTTCTTCAACTTCTGTAAGGAATTTATCGACATTATTGTATAATGGTTTATACCACTCAAATTGTGAAAAATATTTATTAAGATCCTCTGATTTAAACTTCAAGCCATGTTTTGCATATACCATATTTCTTATTAACCTGAAATACTTTTTTTCGACATTTGCCAGCAAGAATATATTGTTCTCTATAGGGAAATCCAATAAATTGGCATTACCCCATAACACCCTTAGGCCGTAATCAAAATCAATAACATCAGACAGCCCATTATAATATTTCAATGCATGTGTTAATGATCCCCAATTGTCACCTGCAAGTTGGTTTTTGCCTATATAAATAATATTTTCATCAGCGCTTAATCCAAAAAATAAAAAAAAGAACAGAATTAGAAATATTGTTTTCTTCATTTGAAGACTCCTTTAAATTTGGTATAATAGACCTCTACACCTTTCTCAATGTCTTTAATCATATGAGCTGCACTAAAAGTATTTTCTCCAATTCATGATCTACGCATGAGAAAAATAAAACTGACAAAACAATCAAAAAAACAAAATTTTTCATATTACTTCCTCTTTGGATTGGAAAATGGATTGGAAAACCATTCGTAAGGGGGAAAAATATTTCATCGCCAACGACCTCCTCCGGAATCATTAAGCTTTACCCTGTCAAAAGAGCCAATTTGTCTTATTTGAGCATTTTCTATTATTTCGGTATCAAGATATTTTTCCTTTAAATTACTGACAGGAAAATTAAATACAATATTATTTCTGAATTTTAATTTTCCGGAATATGAATATAAGTCCGATTCCATACCACCACCCACACTCATAAAACCAGAATGGAAATATTCACCTATATCAATATCTTGTTCCGAAATGGAAATAACAATATACCCATTTTTTATTTCATAAGTACCACTACAACTTGTTGCGGCCTTTGGAAGCATGGAATTATAGCCGATTCTTACCGTTCCGTCCTTTTTAAATGAAATATCATTATACGGACCGGATGCAAGGGGATATCTTCCTGACCATTCTCCATAAAGGTCCTCCTTTTTTATGGTCAGATTTGGTACAGAATTCTCAAAAGCCAAAATATGCTCAATATTTTTCTTGTCATATTCACCCAATTTATCATCTACA
>JAISJS010000047.1 GCA_031261385.1 Treponema sp. | reverse complement strand
AAACTTTTTTTCTCCTTTGGTAAGGGTAAACCGCGAACATTACGCAAATCTTTTGCTTATCTATTACCGCCTCTTTCAGGAAAATGCCCGCGGCATTGAGCGCGAACAGGTGGTGCACTCCTTTATCGACTACCTTGGTCTTAACCGGAATACTTTAGCAGACGAGTCTGCCGATACAGGGGATGATACAGGATCTTCTGATGAGACGGTTGAAAACGTGACCGATCTCCTGACACCGGAACCTGGCTTTGAAAAAGAGGAAGATGGTGAACAGGAAAATACTGAACCGGTAAAGTCTTCTGACCGCGCCCTGGCAAGCCGCTTTCTGCTCGCTCTGATCAAAACCGGCTGGCTCACCGAGGAGATTCTGGCCGATTACACGAAGGTCATCAACATTACGCCTCACGGGCGGCCTTTTCTGGAGGCGCTTGCAAAGGTTGATGAAGGCCTTAAAACCGAATATGAAAGCCA
Source organism: Treponema sp. (assembly GCA_031261385.1). Classification (GTDB taxonomy): domain Bacteria; phylum Spirochaetota; class Spirochaetia; order Treponematales; family Breznakiellaceae; genus JAISJS01. The sequence continues at coordinate 3,345 of JAISJS010000047.1, read as the reverse complement.
TGTGGTCGCCATCTATTCATTGCTCTGCACCGACGCCGTTACCGATAACGGTCATTATGCGGTACGGAACGCCTACAGCCAAACGCTGGCCCTTCTTGATTCCCTTAAAGTTCTTTCGCAGAGTATCAAGGGATACTATGACTGTATCAGTACCGATGCGGCGGCGTTCGGCATTTCCGGCATTCTTCACCTGCAATATGATGAATATGCCCCGCAAATTCTTGACGCCGCTTACAAGCGTCTGAAAACTTCCGATAACCTTTCCCGCTACCGGCCAAAAATCCTGCAGCAGGTCGGTGACCTTTTGCATAATGAGACATGGCTCGACAAGAGCGCCCGCAAACTTGCCGTGATGAAGGCGCAGACTAAAGCGGAGTGTAAACGGCAGCTTGAAGATATGCTGGAAGAAATCCGCAGCACCCTGAATGCGGTAGATCCCCTGTTACGCGAAATCGATCACCGGAACAGCCTTTATTCGCGGGCCTGTACCGAACGGATAAAAGTGCTGCTGGAACCTGATTCTACGATTGCGGGAAAGATCGGCGCGCTGGTTAAGGAAATTCATGGCGGGAACCGGGGTCTGTATCACCGGCTGATCCACCGGCTGCACCGGATACGGAATTTTGCGCAGGAATCACTTTTCAGGCGGCAGAAAAAAGAGGCGCCCGATTTTATTCAGGCGGCGCCGCCTTTGGACAGGGCCGCCCTCGACGGAGCGCAGGCGCTTTTTATGGACCGGCTGCTCAACCAGCTTGGCGTTAAACGGGTAGGCGCCTGGCTTGATGAGCAGGGCGGACGGGAGCGGCTTCTTGCATCCAAAGATTTGGTTTACGATGAAGCTTCGTTTATCCGTTTTATTTATTCGGTACTGTACGCCGATTCACGGCAGACCTTCGATTACGAAATCAATTACAATAACGAAGAACCTTCTGAATATAAAACCGTTGAAACCGCAGGGTATGCGGTACCGGATCTTTTATTACGGAAAAAGGAATGAACATTTTATGATACAGGATCTGCAAGGTTTGTCACTCATAACCGAATTAACCGCCGGTGAATTCGATCTGTTTAAAACGGCGGTGCACACGCTGCTTGCAAAAACATTTATCATCCGCGGCCTCGAAAAAGAAAAAGACCTCTACGATTTTACCATACGCAATCTTTCCCTGTTTGACGCATACTTTTCCTGCATGGACGGAAAGCTGATCCGCGACGAAACGCTTGGTGTGGTAAGTTTCCGCGGCGGCGGCGACACCCGTGTGCGTCTTGGCCGTGAAGAAACCTGCGCCTTTTTAATTGCCCGCCTCCTCTACGAAGAAAAACGGGCCGAACTTTTTCTGACCGCCTTCCCCACGGTTCGCATCGGCGATTTTGTTGACCGCTACAACGCCATGACCGACGAGAAACTCGGCAAGACCCGTCAACAGGAAATTTTCCGCCGCCTCCAGTCCTATAAAGTGATAGCCTTTGACAAGCCTGATTTTACAGACCCCGAAGGCACGATGATCCTCTACCCAAGCCTCGCCATGGGAATTGACCGCGACGGCATTGATGAGCTTATGGCGCAGCTTTCACCAAAGAAAGGGGATGAACAATGATCACCCTTGAACGTGTGCGCCTGGTGAACTGGCATAATTTTGATGACACGGTCATCGCCATAGGAAACCGCTGCCTTTTTGCCGGTGATAACGGCTCCGGCAAGACCACGATACTCGACGCAATTCAATATGCCATGGCGGCGGATCTCCGCAAGGCAAAATTCAACGCCGCGGCAGGGGAACGTAAAAGCGGCAGGGATCTGTTGGGCTATGTGCGCTGTAAGGTTGGCAGTGATTCTACCGAATATATCCGCGGCGACACGGTCGCCCATGTGATGCTGGAATTTTCCCGCACCGGAACATCCGGTGAAGCTCCACCCGGAACAGTCAGCAAAGCTGTTGGCGAAGAAGTTTTATCGGCAGGTGTTTGTATCGAAGCCTACACCGACGGAAATTATACCGAACATTTTTGGATGGGAAATTTGCCGATTGCTTCATTAAAAGTGCGTACCGGTGGCATCAATAATGCCGATAAAGGACAGCCCCTTAATTACCGTCAGATTAAGGACAGCTGGGCAGGGGCGGCTTCACAAGCCGGTAAAACGATGGAAACTTTTGAATCGAAAAAACTTTACCTGCGGGAATTTACCGGGGCGATCGGTGTATGGCGGCGCAACATCGAATACAGTCCGTATCTGGAAGCCTTTACCCGGTCGGTAAGTTTTACGCCGATGATCTCGGTAGACCGTTTTGTGTGCGATTATATTCTTGAAGAAAAGCCTGTTGAAATACAGGATATGAAAAACAATCTTGAAAGTTATAAAGAAGCCGAGCGTGAAGCTAAAGGGGCGGTTCAGCGCATAGACGCGCTTAAAAAAATCAGCGCGAAGGCGGCGGAATGGCGCATGTATGAGGGGCTCATCCTGAAACAGGAATACCTGATGCTCCGCATTCACCGGGACGAGGAAGTCCAAAAAAACCAAAGGGAGGCGAACAAATGCGCCGCAGCCGAAGAAAAATTAAAATTACTCGAACAAAAAATAACCGAACTTAACGGGAACCGTTTTGAATGGGAAAATGAACTGCGGGAAACCGACATCAGGCTTGCGGCCGATAATGAACATACCGCTTATATGCAGATTGAAGCTCGCATCAACCGGCTTAAAAAAGATCTTGAAATTGAGGCGCCGAAAGCGGAACGGTATCATACCTTAAAATCCCAGTGCGAAGCCATGCTGGGCCGTAAGTTGAGTCAGAACCCCGCAGAAGACAGCCAAAAAATCGAGGCCGATGAAAGCAATGCCCGTTCGGAAAAAGACGCTGCCCGCGTTCAAAAAGAAGAAGCTGCTCTTGCCCTGCGTGAGTATTCTGCAGAACTGGCTGAACTTGAACGGGGTCTGCTGCGCTATCCCGACGCGCCCACCGCCTTAAAAGCCGCCCTTGAAAAAGAAGGCGTCACCGCCGCAATACTTGCCGATGTTGCCGACATCACCGATCAGACATGGATCAATGCGGTTGAAGGCTGGCTCAACACCCGGCGTTTTGCAATTTTGGTAGACCCGAAAGATTTTCAAAAGGCCCTTGAAATTTATGACCGGCTTCCCCGGCATATATCCGGCGCCTTTCTTCCCGACATCGAAAAAATGCGTGATGCGGTTGAGCGAACCCCGGCGCAGAAAAATTCTCTTGCTTCGCTTGTGGAAACTGAATCGATCTATGCCCGGCATTATATTGATTATGTTTTGGGTAATGTTATCTGTGCTGATATCAAGAGCCTTAAAAATTTCAATGCGGCAGTTACCAAAGA
>JAISJS010000395.1 GCA_031261385.1 Treponema sp. | reverse complement strand
AGCCCATCCGCCCAGGTTACAAGCAAATCCCGCAGCACCCCATGCTGCAAATACCGGCCCAGATCGAGCAAGCCGCCCTTTTGATCGGCGGAAACCACAAATAGCCGGTTGGCGCCGGGGAATTCCGCCCCCAATGCCGTAAGCCGCCGCGCCTCAAGCTGGGCATAACAGCCGGTCACGATGACACAGGCGCGGGGATTATCCCGAAGGCTTTTGCGGATAAGGCGGCGGGCCTTCTGGTCTGCTTTGGAGGTGACGGTACAGGTGTTGATCAAAAGAATATCCGCAGCAGGAGCGCCTTCATTTGCCGCCTGCCCCCACGGAATTGATGTACCGCCCTCCCGGCGAAAAGCGTCCGCCAGGGCTTCGCTTTCAAGCTGGTTCAGCTTACAGCCCAGGGTATAGACGGAAAAGGAAAACACGAAAAAAGCCTAACGGCCGCCCAGGGCCTGCCTGGCCCTGTCCAACCCGCGCCGGGCGTCGGAAAGCTGGGAATTCAGGGACAAGGCCTTTTCATAGGCGCTGATCGCTTCGGCAAGATCCCCGGCGTTTTCCCGCGCATAGGCCAGCCGGGTCCACCAGGCGGCGTTTCCCGGCGCCCAATGCACCGCCGTAGAAAGGGCGATATCCGCGTGCCGGAACCGCCCCAGCCTGATATAAATCTCCCCCAGAAAAAAGTATACCATCTCAATACGCTGACCCTCGGGCGCCAGATTCACATATTCCTGAAAATATTGCAGGGCCTCGGTATTCTGCCCCTGATAATAGTAAATTTCACCCAAAATCTCGATAATCCGCGCATCGTAACGGCTTAAATTCCGCCCCGCACGGGCAAACGCAAGGGCTTCATTGTACCGGTTAAGCCGCAGCAAACTCCAGCAAATCACCACATGGGATTCCAGATTATTGGGATTCGCGGTAATTTCACTGCGGCAGATAGTAATGGCCCGCTCATAATTTCCCGAACGGTATTCCTGAAGGGCGTCAGGCCTGGTCTGGGCCGCTGCCCCGGGAATCAGCAAAAGGGAAAAAATCGCTGTTAAAAAAACCATTCGGACATTCATTACAGTTTGGAACTTTTTTCGGTCATGGTGCAGCGCCCGTTGAACACACAGCCGGTCTCCATAAAAATTTCAGGGGCCGTCACATTCCCCGCCAGTTTTCCCGTGATAGTCACCTCAACCTTTTCGGCGGCGTTTACATCCCCCTTCACCTGCCCCCGGATAATCACCCGCGAAGCATTGATGTTCGCATTTACCACCGCCCCTTCATCAACCACCAGGAGCCCATGGGCGGCAATTTCCCCGGAAACCTTCCCCCGGATAAGAAAAGGCTTTTCAAAATTCAGCGTCCCGGTAAAATCAATATCTTCCGACAGGATAGTATCAAAATCCTCATCCTCCAGAACATCATTATGAACATCAGTCATAAATTCACTGTATACGATAAAGGGGGATTGGTTCAAGGGCGGAGGAGCAAATCACAGCAGTTCCAAATTCAAGAGAGAATACAAACCGCAAAGTCGAAGAAGTCGAAGAAGGGGAGAGGAAGAATAATTGACATTCTTACCTTCTTCTTTAACTTCTTCGCCTTATTCGACTTTGCGGTTAAATTTCTTCCGATTTTTTCCTCATTTGGAATTACTGTTCCACTGTTGTTGAACCTTCCCACTGCTCCTTTTTTGCGTTAAAATAAATCATCAATCGTTAGATTAAAAGGAGAAAACCATGGACTTTGTAAAAGATATGCGGGCCAAGGCCAGGGACATGCAGAAACGGCTGGTGCTGCCCGAGGGGACCGAGCCGCGGACGGTTAGGGCGGCGCGGATTATTGTCGATGAACGGCTTGCTGCTTCGGTGACCCTGCTTGGGGACGAACTTGCCATACAGAAACTTGCAGGGGATGAAGGGGTAAACCTTTCCGGTATCAAAATTGTGGACCCTGTTTCGGATGCGTCCCTTGGCAAATACGCCCATGAGTTTTATGAACTGCGCAAGCATAAGGGGATGACCGAGGATCAGGCCAAGATTGATATGACCGACAGCAACCGCTGGGGGGCCATGATGATTCACCTGGGCGAAGCAGACGCCCTTGTTTCCGGGGCGGAGCATCCCACTGCCGATGTGCTACGGGCAGGGCTTACCATCATAGGAACCGTTCCGGGGCTTAAGACCGCTTCGTCATGCTTTGTCATGACCGGTCTTGACAGCTCGTATGGCGCAGGAGGGGCGTTTATTTTCTCCGACTGCGCGGTTGTCCCCGATCCTACGGCGGAACAGCTTGCAGATATTGCCGAAAGCGCCGCCCAGTCATGCAGGGAATTCCTCGGTGTGGAGCCGGTAGCCGCCCTGCTCTCGTTCTCCACCAAAGGGTCGGCAAAGCACGATAACGTAACCAAGGTGCAGAATGCGGTCAATATCCTTAAGGATAAAAAGGTGGATTTCATTTTTGACGGGGAAATTCAGGCCGATGCGGCGTTGGTGCCTTCCGTCACCGAAAAAAAGGCGCCCGGCAGCCCGATCACGGGCAAGGTGAATACGCTGGTTTTCCCCGGCCTGGAAGCGGGCAATATCGGGTACAAGCTGGTTCAGCGGCTCGGTAAGGCTGAGGCCTTCGGGCCCTTCCTCCAGGGGTTTGCAAAGCCAATCAGCGATCTTTCCCGCGGCGCTTCGGTAGACGATATCGTCACCACCGCTGCAGTTACCCTTTCCCGGGTCAAATAGGAATTGGCTAAAGAAGAGAACGGCAAAAAGAAACTCGAAAAAGCAATTCAGGCGGGGCGCGAGCGGGATTATAAAAAAGCCGCCCTGATCCTGACGGAACTTATTTCTGCCTCCGACGCTCCGCCGGAGGCGTACCTTTTTCTGGGCCGTTCCCTCCATGCGTTAAAGGATTATGCACGGGCCCTTGCCAGTTTTAACGACTATGTCCGCCTAAAGCCCCGTTCCGTGCCGGGCTATTTATTTGCAGGCCGCACCTACCTTGCCCTCGGAATGCCCCATAAGGCAGTGCCGATTTTCCGTAAAGCCCTGGAACTGAGCGGCCGGGATACGGCAATCATGGCCCTGCTCGGAACGGCGTACCTCAAGTCAAAACATTCACAGGCGGCCTCGGATATTTTACAGCAGGCCGTGGAAATTGCCGCTGCCGACGGCCTTCCGCAGCTTACCCAAAAACGGCTGTATCACGCGTACATCAATGCCCTCTTTATCCGCGGTATACGGCTTTGCCGCAGCGAAGATTACAACCTGGGCCGCCAAATGCTTGCATTTGTGCTTGAGAACGGAGGTGACGGTCCCCTGCTCCGCCTGGAACTGGGGCGCGCCTGCCGGGAACTCGGGCAAAACGAAGAAGCTCTTGATCATTATACAAAAGCGCTGATGTATGCGCCGGATGACCTCCGTATTCGCTGGTACCGGGCCTCTGTGCTTATGACGCTGGGGGACACGGAAAGAGCCCGGAGGGAAATAGAATTTATCCGTGCAGCGTCTGCGGGTTCCCGGGAAAACATCCCGGCAAATCTCCCGTGGAACAGCGCCCTGGTGGATTTCTTTATGATCCGGGCCTTTCTGGATTCCGGTGAATGGCGGCGTGCGGCGGACGCCTGCAGGGACTGGATCAAGGAGGCGGCGCCTGATGAGCGGGACAAGTCCCCCGCCCGTGAAGCAATGATACACGCCATGTACGCCGAAGCCCTGCGGAACCTTAAAAACTACGACGCGGCGCTGAATCACCTTAACCGGGCGCTGAAAATCGATCCCAATCAGGTACAGCTCTGGTATGAAAAGATCCTGGTAGCCTGGGAAGGGGAAAACTGGACAGAACTGCGAAAAGGCTTAAAGTCAGTCAAAAATCTGGGCAGCGATCAGGACCTCATCCGCCGGTTC
>JAISJS010000017.1 GCA_031261385.1 Treponema sp. | reverse complement strand
TAGGCGCAGAGGACGCGGAGAATACCAAATAAACTTCAAATTCTCTTGTCTTCTCCACTCCGCGTTCTCCGCGTTTGCACGCTTTCGCGTGCACCCCTCTGCGTTCTCTGCGGTTCTGTTTTCTATTTATTACGCTACACTAGAACGTCCGTTTCATCAGGTAACGATCTCGAGGAAGCTCGGAATCATTTCACCGGAGAAATAGAAGAGGCCGCGGCCCAGTTTGTCCGCATCCCATACCCGCTGGGGGCTGTCCGGATATGCGAAGTAACCGCCGCAGTAGGTCTCGATCCGGTTGCCGGAGGGTTCCCAGAAATAGATCGTCTTTCCGCGGGTAATGGCGTGCCGGGTAGGACCGGTATCCAGCTTGAGCCGGTTGATAGCGATAAGGTCCGCCGCGTTGAGTACGTCTTCCCATGTTTCCAGGTAGAAGCCCACATGGTGGATCTTGCCGGCTTTGGGATATTCAACAAAGGCCAGGTCGTGGGGTTTGTTGTTTCCGGTGATCCAGGTTGCAAGCCGTTTCCCGTCGGGGGTGTTGCAGATTTCGGGAACGTACATGCCGAATACTTCGACCATGAAACGCTCAGCCTCGGCAATGCCGGGTCCGTACAGCAGGAAGTGATCCAGCCGGGTAGCCCGCATACCCTTGGGGGGTTTGTTCCAGATGTCGGGGTTCCTGAGCTGGGGATGATCTTTGGCCTGTTCCACATCGGTGTAGATGTGGAATTCATGACCGGTGCAAAGGGTAAACTTGTACTGTTTGCCAAATCCGGGCTGTTCGGTGTTAGGCGCAATTTCCGTCACCTTGTAGCCGAATTTTTCGGTCTTTGCCTTGATGTCCTCAAGCTGAGCAACATTGAGAATCTTAAAGCCCACATAGTCAAGACCTGCTTCCGATGCCTTGCGGAGCACCACGCTGTGATGATCGAATTCATCATACGCTTTGAGCATGACCCTGCCGTCACTTGTGCGGCCTACTTCATCAAGACCTAAAATGTCCTTGTAGAAGTCCAGAGTTTTGTCTAAATCCAGCACCTTAAGCTGGATAAGACCCGGGCGAACGGTTCCGTTGATAGCCATAATTTGCCTCCAAAAAAAATTAGTTCGTCTATATCTACAACCCTGCGATAACCATATCGCTTTGAGGTTGAACGCAGCATAAAAGGGCAACGCCCTGTTTTACATCGGCTTCACTCACATGGGCGGCGCTCATCGGCTTAAAGGCCCGCCAGTCGCCCTTTACTATCTTCATCCTGCATATACCGCAGCCGCCGCCGCAGCACCCGTTTTTAAGAGGTCCGCTTCCGGTACGAAACATCGCCCGGATGACTGCCTCATCTTCGGCACAGTAAAAACTGTTTCCGGTATCCTGTACGGTAATCTTGTATTCCCATCCCATGGCGCGCCTCCGTTATTTTTTTTGAGAAAGCTGGTAGGCAACATCGACGATCATGTCTTCCTGACCGCCGACCATGCGCCGCTTTCCGAGTTCTACCAGAATATCCCGCGGCGATATGCCGAACTTATCCGCGGCGCGCCTTGTATGAAGCAGGAAACTTGAATAGACCCCCGCATACCCTAACATCAGGGAATCGGTACGGATAACCTGGGGGCGCTGCATGATGGGCTCCACCACATCCTCCGCAAGGTCCATCAGGTCATAGGTCTTTATCCCGGTGTTGTAGCCGAGCCGTTCCAGCACGGCGCAAAACACTTCGTTCTGGGTATTTCCCGCGCCGGCGCCGAGGCCGCGGCAGGTAGCGTCAATATATTCGGCGCCTTCTTCCACCGCCGCGAGGGAATTGGCAATCGCCAGTCCCAGGTTATTGTGGGAATGGAAACCCACCGGAATACTTATCGCCGCTTTGAGTGCGCTTATGCGGGCGCGGACATCGTCGGGAACCATGTAGCCGGAAGAATCGGCAAGGTTGATATAGTCGGCGCCTGCGTCGATAAAGATCTTTGCCTGCTCAACGATTTTTTCGGGACTTGCCATGTGGGTCATCATCAGAAAACCTACGGCGAACATTCCGTTCTGTTTTGCCCAGGCGATATGCTGAACGGCGATATCCGCCTCGGTCACATGGGTCGCAACACGCACTGCGTTGGCGCCCCGTTCCCTGGCTGCCTTTAAATCTTCAATGGTGCCGATTCCCGGCAGCAGCAGGACGGCAAGTTTGGCGTTCTTTACCACCTTGTTTGCCGCTTCAATTAAATCCAGCTCACTGGTCGTAGAAAATCCGTAGTTGATCGAAGAACCGGTAATGCCGTCGCCATGGCTGATTTCAATAATTTCAACTCCTGCCTTGTCGAGGCCGCCGGCAATGGCTACCGCCTGTTCCACCGTAAAGGAATGGCTTACCGCATGGCTGCCGTCACGCAGCGTGGTATCTACGATATGTAATTTATTGGTGTGTATTTTACCCATTATGCCTTTCCTCCAAGCAGTTTTACGGCGAGTTTTTCAGCAACCGCCACCGCGGCCTGGTTGATGATATCCAGGTTCCCCGAATAGGACGGCAGGAAATCTCCCGCCCCTTCAACTTCCACGATTACCGTTACCTTGTTGCCGTCAACCACCGGCGGCACGCGCAGACGGTATCCGGGAACGTAACTCTGTACTTCGCGGACAATGTCGTTTACCGACTCGATGATTTTTTTTGCGTCAGGATTTTTCACCAGGGCGTAAATTGTGTTGGTCATCATCAGAGGCGGGTCCGCGGGGTTCAGCACGATGATTGCCTTGCTGCGATCCGCGCCGCCTACCACATGGAGGGCCCTGGACGTGGTCTCGGTAAACTCGTCGATGTTGGCCCGTGTTCCCGGCCCCGCGCTTTTGGAGGAAATGCAGGAGACGATCTCCACATACTCCGCATCCGCCGCGCGGTTAATCGCGTAGGCAATCGGCACCGTGGCCTGTCCGCCGCAGGTAACCATATTAAAGTCAACTTCGTCGGTGAGCTTGTCGAGGTTCACGCAGGGCACCACATAGGGTCCCACCGCCGCAGGGGTCATATCGATGGATATTTTTCCCGCCGCCTTCAAAACCGGTGAATTGTAAATATGTGCCTTGGCGCTTGTGGCGTCAAAAACAAATTTGATTTCAGGATCAGCCGCTATGGCGTCCACACCGGTAATGGCTGTTTTAAAACCAAGACCTGCGGCCCGCTTGATCCCTTCGGATTCCACGATACCGGCCATCATGTGCATCTGCAAATTTTTGCTCTTCATCACCTTGTACATAAGGTCGGTGCCGATGTTTCCCGGTCCGATAATGCCGACTTTAATTTTTTCCATAATAACCGCCTATTTTAGTCAGGTATTAAGGCCGTAGAAACAGTCGTATACAACACTGTTTCTTTTAGCCTTTTTGCTTATTTAAACAAACGCCGCTTCAACCTTCCCGAAGGAAGAAAATTCTGCCGTAAACGTGTCGCCTCTTGCAGCCAGCGGCGCCGCGGAAAAGGCCCCCGAGAGGATAACCTCCCCGGCCTTCAGGGTTACTCCATAGGACCAGAGCCGGTTTGCAAGCCAGGCAACAGAAATGCACGGGTCTCCAAGGACTGCAGCCCCGGTTCCTTCTCCGACAAGCTCATCTTTATTTTTGCAGAGCTTCATCGTTACCGAGGGAAGATCTACTTCAGATAGCTTGAGTTTATTGCTCCCCAGAATATAGCGGCCCGAGGAAGCGTTATCTGCTATGGTGTCGGGCAGTTTTATTTTCCAGTCGGCCACACGGCTGTCGACGATCTCAAAAGCGGCGGCGACATAGTCGGTGGCTTTAAGTACATCTTCCCGGGTAACCTTGCCGCCCGCAAGATCCTCTTTTAAGATAAAGGCGATCTCCCCTTCGATTTTGGGCTGGAGCAGGGCGGCAGTATTTACTTTTCCGTCTTTGCAGTCCATGGCCGCATAAAGGTGACCGTAATCGGGCTCATTGACCCCCATCTGTTTCTGTATCCCCGGTGAGGTAAGGCCGATCTTTTTCCCGGAAATAACATGCCCCATCGCAAGGACACGTTTCACATTCTCAAGCTGAATGTGATAGGCGTCGTCAACCGTGATACCGTTGTTCTGATCCGTCAGGGGCTGAATCGCTTTACGGTTTCTCTCCGCATCAAAAAGCTGTGCCGCAAAGGCAGTGATAATGCCTGCTTCCATTTCTGCTTACCTCTTGAAGAAGTTACGGATAAGATCGGCGAATTCCCGAACCTTTTCTATCTGGGTCCAGTGACCGCAGTGACCGAATACATGGAGCTCCGCCTTGTCGATAAGCTGGAGCAGTTTAAAGGAATTCTCAGGCGGTATAACCCGGTCTTCCCTGCCGCACACGATAAGCGTTTCGTGGGGGATGTTCCGGATATAGTGCTGGTTTCCCGCCATGGATTCAACGCCATTCTGCCGGGGCTCGGGGAACAGGGCGTGGAAGCTCTCCTGGAAACCGGGCTGAATGCTGCCTTCATAACGGCTCTTAATCAGATCCCTGGTGGCAAAGCTGTGGTCATAGGTAAAGATTTCGAGCAGCTCTTCCATGTTTTCTATGGAAGGTTCATAACCCCATACCTGATTAAGGCCGTAGGTGATGGGGAAACTGACCCCCATGGCGCCCATAAGAACCAGTTTATTTACCCGTTCGGGGTGTTTGATAGCCAAAGAAAGGGCCAAAGCGCCGCCGAAGGAATTACCAACCAGATTGGTTTTTTCGATTTTAAGGGCGTCCAGCAGATCGATGGTCTGCTCAACCCAGCCGTTCATCGTTTCCACGCGGCCGGGAACCCGGTCGGTAAAGCCGAAACCGGACATATCAGGCGCGATAATGCGGAAATCATCTTTTATAAGGGGGAACAGCTTGTTCCAGTTTGCCCAGGCGGTTACGCCGGGACCGGAACCGTGAAGCAGGGTCACCGGAAAACCCTGCCCCAAATCGTGATAATTGGTTTTAAAACTGCCGGTTTGAATACTGTTTGCAATTTCTGGTCTTTTTTCTGCCATAGTAATCTCCTGAAAATCAAAAAATAATCATAAATCCATAATGAGGATAAATATAATATTATTCCAAATTTTCCATCTGTCAAGAAAAATTATGATAAAAATAGTCATAAATTAAAAAAAACTACTAAATATTTGTTAAGATATTTTTATAGGGTGCGAAATCTGCAATCAAACCGTTAATTTTTCAAGTTTAATCATTACTTTGTCGATGCGGTGGCCGTCCATGTCTACGACGGTAAAGCGGCGGCCATGGTACAGAAAGCTCATTCCGGTACGGGGAACTTCACCGGCGAGGGAGAGGACAAAACCTGCAAGGGTATGATAATCCTGCTGAAATTCTGCGGAGAGATCCGGGAGATCGAGGATCTTTGCCGCATCGTCGATATTGAGGCTTCCGTCGGCAAGCCAGGTTCCGTCTTCGCTCTGTATAATAGGATCTTCTTCGGTTTGGGTAGCGGATAGTTCGCCGACAATTTCCTCAAACAGATCCCGTATCGAAATGATCCCGGCAAAGCCGCCGTATTCGTCCATGACAAAAAGAAAATTTGCCTCGCCGCGTTTAAAGGATTCAAAGGCCTTGAGGGCGGACATGGTTTCCGGGACGAACTGGGCCTTTTTCATAACCGCTTTAATCCCTTTTTGGGGACCGGCTATCTGATCGAGGATGATATCTTCCAGGTAAACCGCGCCGATGATAGCGTCCAGTGTGCCGTCGGCAACGGGGAAACAACGCTGGGAACGGTATTCAAGGGCCTGGGCGAGGATCTCCGGCGGAGGGGCGTTGGCGTCGAGCCATTGGACTTCCGAACGATGGGTCATAAAAGCGCCCACAGGACGGTCTCCAAGGTAGAAAACCCCCTCTACCATGGTCCGTTCCTGGCTTTCTACCACCCCCGACTTTTCTCCCTCTGCAAGGGCGATACGCAGTTCATCTTCGGTCATTCCCCCTGCGGCATCGTCAACGTGAAAAATCCTGCGGATTCCGGCGGTGGCCCGGGCGGAGGCGGCGAAGAAGGGTCGGCATATAAGGGCAAAAAAATGCATCAGGGGGAGGGTGGCGGCGGCGATTTTTTCCGGGGCGGTCAAGGCGATGAGCCGGGGGAGTACGTCGCCCAAAACGATTGCCACAATGGTGACGGCGGCGATGATTGCCGCCGCGGCAAGGGTATCACTGTAGGGGGCAAAGCGGTTCCATGCGCCAAGCCAGATTTCATGGTAGCCGGCAATGCCGAAGCCGGCAAGGACACCGATAAAAATTCTGAGGAAGGCGAACCATATCCGGGCGGCGGCAAGGTAGAAACGCGGATCTTCGGCGGCTTCCACAAGGTGATGGTATTTTTTTCCTTTTCCCTCCGCCATGCTGCGGAGGGCGGACTTGCGGGCGGCGCCAAACGCACTCTCAAAAAGGGAGAAAAATCCCCCAAAAATGATAAACAGGAGAATTATGAGAATTCGGGGCAAAAGCCCCATCGTACCTCCGGGGTCCCCCATACTAATTACCTATCTCTTCCCGGGTGAGGGGCCGGACTATATAAATGCCGGTTTGGGAAGTTTCCAGCGTTTTATTCTTGCCGTCGGGGTTCAGTTCGCCGAAGACCTGCACAATAGGGTAGCGGGGATTTTCCGGGCTCACATCGACCACCTGCCCCTTCTTTCCGCTGGAGAGGAGCACATACAGCCCAATCGGGTAAATTGAAAGGGAGAAAACCAGGGCCCGTACTACGGTATCATCGTATTGCTTGCCTTCATTTTTGAGCAGTTCAAGCATTCCCTCATAGCCGTCTTTGGCTTCCTTATGGGGCCGGGCGGTGCTCAGCGCTTCGTAGGAACAGGCCACGGCGATAATTTTTGCATACAGGCTGATCTTGTCCCCGGTAAGTTTCTGCGGGTAGCCTGAACCGTTTTCCCGTTCATGGTGTTCAAGGGCGGCAAGGCTTATCACGAGGGGAAAATCGAAGGACTTGAGCAGGTTAAAACTTAACACCGGGTGGGTCAGGATCGCCTTTCGTTCCTGGGGGGTCAAGGGCCGTTTGGAAATGTAAATTTGCGGGGGCAGCTTTATCATGCCGATCTCGTGGAGCAGGGCCGCTACCCCAAGCTCAATAAGCCGGTGGGCGGGGAGTTTAAGGTAGGACCCGATGATGATGGCAATAATCGTTGACCGCACCGCATGGGAGGCAAGGTAATTTTGATCTTCTGCCGGCTCGGAGTTTTTTTGGGCCCGCATAAGGAAACGCCGGTCCTCCCTGACGATGTCGCAGGCGGCTTTTATTTTTTCCGCCACGGATTTGAAATCCAGTTCGTTTTTTATCGCAACCTTGGTAAAAAGGGTTTCCACATATTTCTGGAAGGCCTTGTAAAATTCCCCGGCCCGCTTGATCTTGTCCCCGTCGCTCAATGCCGCCAGGGCCGCCGCGTCGAGGATTTCCCCTTCTTCAATGTCACCGGAACCTTCGGCTACATAGTCTTCCCGGGGCTCCCCGTCGCTGTATACTTCCCGGAAATCCCAGGCGGTAAGGGCCTTGATCAAGTCTCCGGAAAAGGGCATTTCCGGCGCGGCAAGGACAAATTGCCCGTCAAGAAAAACGGTTTTGGTAAAGTAGCTTTCGCCCGGAATATCCTTTAGAATGTAATTTTTCATCATGCCCCTGTGGTGAATTGTTGACTTCACTTTTCCTTTTCTCTATGATCTCGTTACAGTATAGGAGAACATACGATTGAAGTTCAAATCCCTCTTTATTATCTTTAACATAATAATAGTATTATTTCTATTGGTTATCTGCCTAATGCCCGTGTTTTTTCTCGGCGCCGGTTTTGCCGCCAATTTTTGGCGTACCCTGTGGCCCCTGGCCCTGATCCTCGTTTTGATCCTTATCGGGATGAACGTCTATTTCGGGATCAACCGGCGCCTTTTTCTGCTGCTGGAACGGGAGGATTGGCCTGCGCTGGTGGACCATCTGGAGCACCGGGTTCTCCAGAAGAGCCGGTATAGCCCCGGCCTGGTGCGGCTTTTGGCGAATTCTTACCTGGTTATGTCCGATTCCGCCGGGGTTACCGCCCTGGAAAACAAGGCTGCCATTGCAAAACCGGCCCTTCTTGAGAAAAATGCCCTGGTTTTTGGGGCGGCCCGTATCCTGGGCGGAGATCCTGAAGGGGCGGCGAATTTTTTTGCCGTCCGGCTCGAAAAGGCCCGCCTCCGCGCCCGTGACAAGCAGTGGGTTCACTGGTATTACGGCTTTTCCCTGCTTTTGGCCCGGCAATTTACGCAGGCGGCGGGCGAATTCAAGGTCCTTGCCGCTTCCTCCAACGACGCCCTGATCACCGGGCTTTCAGTCTTTTTTCTCTCCGACACCCTGCTGAAATATGCCGAAGACCCCGCCGAATACCGGGCAATTATCGCCGAAGGGCGGGAGCGGGTCATAAAGGCCCTGAAAACACCCGCCGAATGGGACAGGGAGGCGGCGCGGATAGAGACGGAGGTCCATGCCGCCATACTGCAAAAATACATCAATCAGGCGGGGACCTGGCTTTTTGATAAATAACGGGAGTATGCATGAGAAACTTTGAAAAATCCTCAAAATTAAATGAGGTCTGTTATGATATCCGGGGCCCGGTTCTTAAAGAAGCAAAGCGTATGGAGGATGAGGGCTTCCGTATCCTCAAACTCAACATAGGTAATCCCGCTGTTTTCGGCTTCAACGCCCCGGACGAAATACTCCATGATATGATCGTCAATCTGCAGAACGCTCAGGGGTACGGTGATTCCCGCGGCCTCTTTGCCGCCCGCAAGGCGGTGATGCATGATTTTCAGACCAAGGGGGTCATGGATGTCGGCATAGACGATATTTTCATCGGCAACGGGGTCAGCGAACTTATTATGATTTCCATGCAGGGCCTGCTTGATTCAGGAGATGAGGTCCTGCTTCCCATGCCCGACTATCCGCTCTGGACTGCGGCGGTAACCCTTGCGGGGGGCAGGGCGGTTCATTACCTCTGCGATGAAAGTGCGGGATGGAACCCCGACCTTGATGATCTCAAATCCAAAGTAAGCGCAAAAACCAAAGCCATCGTAATCATCAATCCCAATAACCCGACCGGGGCGGTGTACGATCGTTCTGTCCTTGAAGGGATAGCCGCCATTGCCCGTGAAAATGAACTTATTGTGTACGCCGATGAAATCTACAGCCGCATCACCTACGACGGGGCAAAGCATATCCCGATGGCAACCATTGCGCCGGATATTTTGACCATCAGTTTTGACGGATTATCCAAAGCCTGGCGGGCCGCAGGTTTCCGCGCCGGCTGGATGGTGCTGTCGGGAAATAAAAAATCTGCCGCAGGCTATGTTGACGGCCTTGAAATGCTTTCCAACATGCGGCTCTGCGCCAACATGCCTTCCCAGTTCGGCATACAAACCGCATTGGGCGGCTACCAGAGCATCAACGATTTCCTGCTGCCCGGCGGCCGCCTTAAGGAACAGCGCGACACCGCCGTAAACCTGGTCAACGCCATCCCCGGCCTTTCGGTCGTCATGCCCCAGGGCGCCCTGTACTGTTTCCCCAAAGTAGATGTCAAACGTTTTAACATTACCGATGACGAAAAATTTATGATAGACCTTTTGCGCGAACAGAAAATTTTAATGGTGCACGGCTCAGGCTTTAACTGGAAGGAGCCCGATCACTTCCGCATCGTCTTTCTTCCCGATACGGCGACGCTGACAGACGCAATGCAGAGGCTGGGAGTGTTTCTGGAGCATTACCGGCAGCGGTAGGCAGTAATTTTAAATTTGGAACTGCTGGTACCTGGCGCTTCATTCTTGCGAAAGTATGGGTTAATATTATAGAATTGGAAAAGAGGCTAAAACCATGTTCGATACTACCGGTGAACTTCTTCAGCAAATTAAATTGGGCGAAGATTCTGTCCTTGAGCTTAAAAACCTGTATTATAAAAACGATTTGGTTTCTGAAACCAATAGAAACAGTATGGCTGTTG
>JAISJS010000402.1 GCA_031261385.1 Treponema sp. | reverse complement strand
GGCTTCGTAGGCAAGCCCCCCGGTCAGGGCGCCGTCGCCAATCACCGCAACCTTGTCATCATTCAGGGCGGCGGAAAGCACTGCGGCGCCAAAAACCCGGGTAAAGGTCTTTTGCCCCTCTCCCCCCTGAAACCCGGCGGAGACTCCGGCAGGAGCTCCCCCGGAATCGTCAATGCCGCCTGAAACGGAAAAAGAACTTACCCCGTGGTAGCTTCCCGGATCGTCTTCGGCAAAACCGTAGCCCTTCCCCTTCCGGGTGATCACATGGATCACCACCGGGCGACCGAGTTTCCGCACATCCTGGAACACCTCGGTAAGGCGCTGAATATGGTGGCCGTCAATGGGGCCGACATACTCAAAGCCCAGGTCAACAAAAAAGTTATCGGTATAAAAAATCGCCTTTACCGCCCGTTTTAAGCGGACCACAACGCTGAAAAAAACATCTCCGATAAAGGGCAGGCGTTTTGCCATAGAATCAAATTTGCGGCGGAAACTCTGATACCGGGCCTTCATGGAAAGGCGGCTCAGGTATTTGGAAAGCCCGCCGACATTGGCGCCGATAGACATCTTGTTATCGTTGAGAATCACCACCAGGGGCAAACCCAGATGGCCCGCATGGGCAAGGGCTTCGTAGGCAAGCCCCCCGGTCAGGGCGCCGTCGCCAATCACCGCAACAGCACAGGAAGATCCCCCCTGAATCCTGTCCGCCGCCAGTATCCCGAGCGCCGCCGAAATTGAAGTGGAGGCATGGCCGGTATTGAAAGCGTCATGGGGACTTTCGGAACGTTTGGGAAAACCGGCAAGCCCCCCCGCCCGCCTGAGGCCGGAAAAAGAGGCGGCGCGTCCGGTTAAAATTTTATGGGCATAGCATTGATGCCCCACATCCCAGATAATCGTATCTTCCGGTGAGTTAAAAACCCGGTGCAGGGCGATGGTAAGCTCCACCACCCCGAGGTTGGACGCAAGGTGCCCCCCATTCCGGCTCACCGTGGAGACAATACAATTCCGAATTTCCACCGCCAACTGGTTCAATTCTACAAGATTAAGCTTTTTTAGATCCCCCGGTTCACAAATTCGGGTTAAAAGAGGGGCGGATTCCTGCATATTACACCATTATTTTATCAAATTGAGTCTTTCATCAGGGAAAAAAGAGAAAGCCGCTTTCAAAATACAAAAAACCCAAACCTTGAAAGTAAAGGGTCTGTTATTCAAAAACGGCTCTGAATTATTTGTTCTTGTGTCTGTTCTTCCGCAGCTTCTTCTTGCGTTTGTGGGTCGCAATTTTTCGCAGTTTGCGTTTTCTTCCGCAGGGCATTGCATCTCCTTTTCCAGAGTTTGGTTAATACAGTATGAAAGAAAGCATGATTAAGGTCAAGTAGAGAATATGCCACTAACCATGCGAACTTCCCGTGTCATTCATGATTTAATGTAAAAAAACCTCCACATCCCGCCTTATTTCCTCCAGCGGGTCTCCGTTTGAAGCATCGATCCATTTAACGCCCGGTATCGAAGCAAAAAAGGTGACCTGCCGTTTGGCATAATGACGGCTGTTTTGGGCAACCAGGGCTTCCACCCCTTTTAAATCGACGGAAATCCTGATTCCATCCAATGGGTCATCAACAAAAAATTCCCGGTAGCCTATAGCCTTAAGTCCCGGATCTTCGGGACCGTAGCCTGCCTGATAAAGGGCTTTGACCTCATTGGGGAGGCCCTCACGGAACATGGCTGCACAGCGCCCGTTAATACGGCGGTAAAGCTCCTCCCGCGGCCGCTCAACGCCAATGATGAGGAAACGGTAACGGTTCCGCTCCTGCCCGGAATTTTGAGATTGTCCCTGATTCCGGGACTGTGACGCGGAAACGGCATAGGAACTGAGGGGCTTTCCGGTAAGGCGGAGAACCTCCAGGGCGCGAAGCAGGCGGTATTCGTCGTTTATGTGGATACGGGCGGCGCTGACAGGATCCCCCGCAGCAAGTTCCTCCATAAGGGCGGCAGCGCCCTTTTCCTGCAGCAACGTCTTCAGTTCGGCGCGAATTTTGTGGTCAGAGGGAGGCGCCTCGCTTAAACCCTGGATAAAATTTTTAAGATAAAACCCCGTGCCGCCGGAAACTACGGGAAGCTTGCCCCGCCGCCAAATACCGGCGCAGGCCTCGTCAGCCAGACGCACAAAATCCCCCGCGTTGAATTGTTCATTGGGGTTTCGTATATCAATCAGATGATGGGGCAGTAATTCCCGCTCTGCCGCACCCGGCTTTGCGGTGCCTATATCCATGCCCCGGTACACCTGCATGGAATCGGCGGAGACAATTTCCGCAGAAACAGGGATATTTCCATCAGTAAAGAGACGAAAAAGGATATCTGTTTTACCGGAGGCAGTGGGACCAAAAAACACGAAAACCGGGATTGGACCGGCTGTTTTTTCCAGGGCTTAATCCTTGCGTATGTTACTGGGCTTCCAGACGGAATTCGATTTCGCCGGTAAAGACCTGCCGTGCCGCAAGGGAAACCACTTTCCCGTCATTTTCCTCGATTTCGGGGTCCTTTAACATGGAAAGCTGATACGATCGCCGTGAGGACGCCGAGGTGATTTCGTACATATTGCCATCGTATTCGATAAGTTCTTCAAGGGGGAATATCATAATTTAAGAGTATAAATGGTTTGGAAAATAATGTAAAGTAGCCGCTATGAGTACCACTCCTGTATCTCCTGATTTATTCAAGGGCGCACAGGAATAATGCGGGGGTCCCGACCGATAAACTCGCACCCATCTTCGATGGCCGCGGTTTACCGCCCACCCCCTCCGCCTTTTTACAAGTGCGCCCTTAACTTAGCCGGGAGACACAGGAGCATCATT
>JAISJS010000303.1 GCA_031261385.1 Treponema sp. | reverse complement strand
CCAGAAAAAAGATATTCACCGGAACGCCCCGGACGCGGGCAAATTCCTCATCAAACGAGGAAGCCTCAAGCTGGGGATAAAAACGCCGGACAAGGACGATAAGCACAGCATCAAGTATGCCCATAAGGATAAGATCCCGGTTGGAGATAAGCAGGATATTGCCAAAAAGGTAGGCCGAAGGATCGGTGTAACCGGGGGTCTTTGCCATAAAAAGCACACCAAGGCTCATACCGATGGCCCAGATGGCATTGATCACCGTATCCTGCCGTTGTTTTGCCCGCAGGGATACCACGCCGATAACAAGGGCGGAAAGCACCGCAAAAATCAGCGCGCCTGCCATCGGCGGAAAACCGGGAACTATCTTCACCGCCGACAGGTACAGGGCCATGCCGATACCGCCGAGCACCGCATGGGAAACCGCCCCGGCAAGGCTGGCGATACGTCTGACCGTCACCACTGAACCCAGTGTTCCAAAAAGTATTGACGAGAGGAGCCCCGCAAAAAGGGCGTTTCTGACAAACGGAAAATCGGGGTTAATCAGCACCGCAATAAAATTACCCATGCTGAACCTCACCGTTATCATTTTCTTCATAACAACTGTCCTCATTGGCCCCCATACAGAGGACGCGGTCGGTCAGCGAAGAAACAAAATCGGTATCATGGGTAACGATAAGAATGGTGGTCTTGTTGCTGCCGGAAGCAGCTTTCAGTTTTCCGAGGGTTTCAAAAAGCCGTGCGGCGCTTTCCGCATCCATGTTGGCGGTAGGTTCGTCAAGGATTAAAATCTCCGGCTGCGCAGCCAATGCACGGGCTACAAGAACCCGCCGCCGCTGTCCGCCGGAAAGGGCCCGGTACGATCGCCCTGCAAGGTCTGCAATGCCGGCCTGCTGCATCGCATCATCCGCGGCGGCCTTGTCTGCTGCGGTGTACCAGCGTCCGGGACGGAGACGCCCCATCCTGACCACTTCCCGCACCGAAAT
The DNA here is from genome assembly GCA_031261385.1 of Treponema sp. GTDB lineage: Bacteria > Spirochaetota > Spirochaetia > Treponematales > Breznakiellaceae > JAISJS01. The sequence goes on along the minus strand of JAISJS010000303.1, from coordinate 4,127 downwards.
GGGAAAAGCCTGATCCGCAGGGGCCTGCTGGGGCACATAGCCGATTCGGTCCCTGCCCTTTTGAGCGCTTGAACCAAAAAGTTCTATTTTTCCCGAGCCGGGCTGTTCAAGCCCCAAAAGCAGTTTAAGAACCGTTGTCTTTCCCGAACCATTGGGGCCTACCAGGGCAACAAATTCCCCCTGGTGAATATGAAAGGAAGCGTTTTCAAGAACCTTTACTGCGCCATAGGAAAATGAAACCGAATCAAAGCGGAGGCTGATTTTCCGTTCCACCGGATGAATAGGATGACCGTGGGATTTTTCGGCGCCTGTCATTTAGTATCTCCAAGGCCTAATGCGGCCCTCTTTAAAGCTTCGCCCATGAAGCGGATATTGGCAAGCCAGTCCGGGGAAAGCGGGTCAAGAGAAACAAGTTCAGCGCCTGCAGCGGCGGCAACGGTCGCAGCGGCGCTTACCGGAAACTCGGCCTGAACAAATATTACCGCCGCTTTTTCCCGTTTGGCTTTTTCGATCAGATCACTGAGCTGCCGGGGTCCCGGCTCCTTGCCGCCGGTTTCCACCGCCTCCTGCGTAAGGCCGAATTCATCCAAAAAATAGCCGAAGCTCGGGTGGTACACAAAAATACTTTTTCCGCGGAGGGGGGCAAGCTCGGATCTTAACGCATTGAACTCCTCATCAATATCATTAATGAGCGCCTCATAGTTTTCGATATAAAAGGCGGCGTTGTTTTCATCAATGGCAATCAGCGTATCCCGTATATGGCGGGCCATGATTTTTGCCGGCGCCGATCCAAGCCAGGTATGGATATCCCGTTCGATACCTTCAATACGATGCGAACCATCATCATGATCGTCTTCACCTTCTTCGAGGCTGCGGAAAGTAACCCCTTCAACACCGTCAACGATGAGCAGCCGGGAAAAAAGGGCGGCAATTTTTGGACGAAGACGTATCTCAAATTCAGAACCGGAAAGAATCCACGCCCCTGCTTCGGCGAGGCTGTTCATTTGCTTCGGCGCAGGATCGTAGTTGTGGGGATTCTGCCCCGGTCCCACAAGAACAACAGTCCGCACCTTATCGCCGGCAATGCGTGAAACAAACCAGCTTTGGGGAAGTATACTGACCGCGACAAGCGGTTTTGCCGTAGACATTTTTGCACCGGAAGACAGTGTGCCATTGGTTTTAGGAGTACAAGAAGCAAATAAAACACAAACACAGAGAAAAGAGAAATTCTTCATCTACGCTTCTTTCCTGACTTTTTTTCTGCCGAGCAAAGCCCGGACAATACCTTCGACGGCCCGGAACCAAAACGGCTCCAGACGCCGCCGCACAAGGCCCAGGTTTTTTATGATGGGGAGGTGCTGGGGGCAATGGCCTTCACACTTTCCGCATTTGACGCAAAGACCCGGGCTGCTCCATTTATCCGAAGTCAGCGCAGTGCTGGTGGCAAACTGCTGCATTCCCACCATAAAGCCCATGGAATACGAAGTGTTGTACGCGGCAAAACATCCGCTGATATTCACGCCTTTTGGACAGGGCATGCAGTAATTACAGCCGGTACAGTGAATTTTATACGATGCGTTAAACACATCAAGGACCTTACGGTACGTCTCTCTATCAGCGCCGCTCAGCATTTCCGGTTTGGCGTCTTCCGCAAGGCGGAGATTTTCTTCAAGCTGAACTATGTCGCTCATGCCGGAGAGGACCACCGCCGCCTCTTTCTGGTTCCATACCCAGTTAAGCCCCCAGCCTGCCGGTGTTAGTTCCGGTTTTGCCTCTTTGAAAATTTCCACGGCGGCTTTGGGCAGGCCGTTTGCAAGTTTGCCGCCCAAAAGGGGCTCCATGATGATCACAGGCATTTTTTCCGCAGCCTTCCGCAGCCCCGTCACCCCGGCCTGAAAATTTTCATCGGAATAGTTGTACTGGATTTGGCACAGCTCCCACGGATAATCGTCAATGATTTTAAGGAACTCATTCAGATTGCCGTGATAAGAAAAGCCAATCTGCCGGATTTTACCCTGCCGCTTTTTTTCGGCAATCCATTCCACGATACCCCATTTTTTGAGCTTTTCCCAAAGGTCCATATCGGTCAGCATGTGCATGAGATAATAATCAATATAATCCGTCCTCAGGCGCTCCAGGGTTTGGTTAAAATACTTGTCAAAATCTTCACGCCCCTTAAGATACACCACCGGAAGTTTGGTGGCAATATATACCTTCTCCCGAAGCTTGTTTTTTTCAAGAATAGTCCCCAGTACCTCTTCACTTCCGCCATAGACCCAGGCAGTATCAAAATAATTTACCCCTGTCTCAATGGCCCGCAAGACCATATCTTCAGTCTTCCGCATATCAATTTTCCCAAGATTCTTGGGAAAACGCATACAGCCGAATCCCAGAACCGACAATTTGTTCCCCGTTTTTACATCAAGGCGATATTGCATGTACAATCCTCCCGGCAAATCTAATGACGTTATTATACAAAATATGCTATATTTTAGCCATACTTTAAGGAGAGGCAAAAATGAAGACCGTTTTGGCAATTGAAGGAATGACCTGTGAGCATTGCGTCAAGCATGTTACCGAGGCCCTGGAAAACATAGCCGGAGTCAAATCCGCAAAAGTCAACCTCAGAAAAAAAAGCGCCGAGGTAAAGCACGAGGATCAAGTGACCCTTGAGGCGATGAAGGCCGCCGTTACCGAAGCCGGTTACGAGGTTGCGTGATACCGCTTGTTCTTGTCGTAGATGATGAAGAAAAAATTCTCAATATTATAAAATCCTATCTGGAAAAAACCGGATATCATTGTCTCTGCGCCGCTACCGGGAAAGAGGGGATGGATCTGTTTGAACAGAACTCCGTATCCCTCATCCTGCTGGATATTATGCTTCCCGATTTTTCAGGCGAGGAATTCTGCCGCAGGGTCCGCAGTTTTTCCGATGTGCCCATTATCATGATAACCGCCAGGGTTGATGAAGAAAGCATTATCCGCCTGCTTAACCTGGGCGCCGATGATTATGTCACCAAACCGTTCAGCCCCAGGGAGCTTATGGCCCGGGTTCGTTCCTGTCTCAGGCGGGGAGGAGAATCTGCCCATGGAGGAGACGGGGCGCGGGGACGGGTCCTTACCGCAGGCGGCCTTGCCGTCGATACCGAAAACAGGCGGGTCAGCCGGAACGGCGCCGAAGTCACCCTGACCCCAAATGAGTACCACATCCTCACCCTGCTTATGTCCCGGCCCCAAAAGATCTTTACCCGGGAAGAAATTATTGAAGAAGTTAAGTCCGATGATTTTGACGGTTTTGACCGGGCCATTGATTCTCACATTAAAAACCTCCGGCAAAAAATCGAAGATGATTCACGAAACCCCCGCTATATCCTCACCGTATACGGCATGGGGTATCGTTTCAGCATAGATGCCGAAAACGGAGAACCCTGGTGAAACTCCGCAACAGGCTGTCCGTGACCTATGCCCTTTTCATTTGCCTTGGCGTGCTGATCCTGGGCCTTATCATCAACCGTATCGGAGGAAATTTATTTTCCGGTTTTATTCAGAACAACATCAATGCCCAATGCAAAGAAATGGCCCGCTCAATTTCCGACCAGTACGATCCGTTAAACGACACGTTCGATTTGGTGACCCTTGAGGCAATGGGAATGTACTTTGTCCACCAGGGTTATATCATTTCCATTGCAGATACCGCAGGAGAGATCGTATGGGACGCCCGGTCCTGTGATATGGAACAATGTAACGCCGTTATCAATGAAATTACCGAGCGGATGGAACGGGATCACCGCCTGAACGGCGGAATCCAAAACAGCCGCTATCCCCTGAATTACCGGGGGGAAGTAATCGGGGAACTCAGTGTAGATACCTATGGCCCCTTCTTTTACAGCGAGAGCGAATCCTCATTTCTCGCAGGGGTTAACCGTTTTCTCCTTGCCGCGGGGATCATCTTCATCGGCGTCAGCGTGATCATATCCCTTGTTCTGTCACAGGCGCTGTCCCGCCCCATTCTGCAGGCAGCCTCCGCAGCCAAGGCCATCGCCGGCGGGAATCTCGGGGTACGGATCTCCTGTACCAGTAAAACCCTTGAACTGCGGGAACTCTCACGCTCGGTAAACGATCTGGCG
>JAISJS010000302.1 GCA_031261385.1 Treponema sp. | reverse complement strand
TACTGCTCTTGCCGTTGCTGTTTTGGCATCGGCTGTGGTCGTGATCATGATCAACTTTATGAATTATCTGGCAGATACGATACTTCTGGAAACTACCCAGCCCATGGCAAAGACTGCCGCATTAAGCGTTCAGGGAAATCTTCATATGCTGGCGGACCGTATCTTTATAATACGTGATAATTCAACCTTGATTGATTCCCGCGCCGGCAAAGCTGAAAAGCAGGCGGTTTTAAATACAGCGGTGTCGGGAATAGAATTTGTCTGGCTGGGCCTGTATACCTCCGATGGCTATCTGGAGACCGGAACACCGGAAAGTCCGCTGATCATTGCAAACCGGCAAATTTTTAGGCAGATGAATGACACTATAAACCTTGCCATTGAAGACGTCTACAACGACGGGTTTGGCAGCATGCAGATTGTCATAGGAACCCCGGTCATTGACAGGCGGGAAATCCGTTACTTCCTTGTGGGCAGTTACAAATATGATATCCTTAACGATGTTTTAAGCAATATCAACATTTCATCGGGCAGTACCGCATATATAATAAATGATCAGGGAAAATTCATGGCCCACCGTGACGATGTAAAGGTACGAATCGGGGAATCTCTGTTTGCCGGTTCTGACGATTTGGACATGAATGATCTTTTAAACCGTATGGCCCAGGGTCAGATCGGTTCCGTCAGGATCCGTATTTCAGGGGAACAAAAGTTTTTCAGCTTTGCTCCGGTGCGGGGAACCAGCTGGTCGCTTGTCATCGAAGCTCCCCGCAGTGATTTTATGGAAGCTACCCGGCAGGGAGTGTTCGTCAGTATTTTTATTACTATTATTCTTCTTATACTCTTTATTGTTATTTTTAATATCGTTATACGAAATTTTCTTACCGAACCGCTCCGCCTTATTACCGAAAATGCCCGCAGGCTTGCCCTTGGGGAATTTGATCAAAAACTGCCTCCGGATTTAATCAAGAGAACTGATGAGATGGGGCAGCTGGGCGGCGCATTTATTTCCATGTCCGCTTCTGTCGAAGAAGTCATCAGCGAAATTGACAAGATAACCCAGGCTGCAGGAACCGGCCGGCTGCGCCAGCGCTCGAATCTTGATTCGCTTACCGGGGATTACCTGCATATTGTATCCGGCGTCAATTCAACCCTGGATGTTATCTGTTCACACCTGAATGCGGTTCCTGTCGCCCTGGCGCTGTTCAATGAAGAGCGGGAGATGTTGTACTGTAATTCCGCCATGGATGATTTTCTTATTATTCACGGCATTGAGTACCGGGATACCCGGCTGCTGGAAGAAATCGCCGGAAGCGGGAGTGGTATAGAAGGGTACCTTCCCGGAGAAGATGAGGATGAGATAATTCCAAGTGACGATGCGCTGGCGCCCGGCGTAGCGGAGCTTTTTGATCCGGCCGTCCTGAATCCGCAGGCCTTTACCGCAGACATTGCTTTGTTAGGCGATAACGGCGGAGACAATTTTTCCCTTAGTCTTATGCGGGCAGGCAGGGGCAGTTCTTCATTCTGCGTCATGCTTCTTTTGAGCGATGTAACCATGCTTACCCGTGCCAAGATAGACGCCGAGGCGGCAAGCCATGCCAAGAGTGACTTCCTTTCCCGCATGAGCCATGAGATCCGCACGCCGATGAATGCGATAACCGGAATGACCCAGATAGCAAAAAGTTCCAGTGATATGGAAAAAATAAAAAGCTGTCTGGATCAAGTGCAGAGCGCTTCCGGGCATCTTCTCGGGGTCATAAACGATATCCTCGATTTCAGCAAGATTGAATCGGGCAAAATGGGCCTTGATGTGACAGAATTCTCCCTGCGCGCAGATCTTGACTTTGTGGTTTCCATGATGCTCCCCAAAGCCAATGAAAAAAACATCACAATACGATTGAATATAGAAGTAATTAATAATGACGGAGTAACTGCCGATGCCCTGCGCCTGAATCAGGTACTGATCAACCTCCTTTCCAATGCCGTAAAATTTTCTCCTGAGGGAAGCGAGGTTCTGCTCACGGTCCGGGAACTGGGTTTTGAGGGCGGGACCAGCGTTTTCAGTTTTGAGATTGCCGATCACGGTATCGGCATAAGCGAGTACCAGGCGTCAAAACTGTTCCGGCCTTTTGAGCAGGCCGATGGAAGCACCACCCGCAATTTCGGCGGCACCGGTCTCGGGCTCGTGATAAGCCGGAACCTTGTGGAGATGATGGGCGGCAAGATAAGCCTTAAAAGCAAAGAAGGGGAGGGGAGTGTCTTTACCTTTACCATCCGCTGTCAGTCACAAAAAGTTTTTGAAGAAAAAAAAGAGGACGCGCCTCCCGAGACCGAGAATTTCGATTTTACCGGGAAACGCTGTCTTGTGGTGGACGATATTGATATTAACCGGGAAATCGTCATTGAACTTTTATCCGGGACGGGGATAACCATGGAAACCGCAGAAAACGGCGAAGAAGCTTTTGAGAAATTTGCCGCCTCCGCAGAGAATTGGTACGATGTTATCCTTATGGATATGCAGATGCCCGTCATGGACGGCTGCGCCGCTTCCCGTGAAATCCGCAAATTAAAGCGGAATGATGCTCCGGTGATCCCGATAATCGCAATGACGGCGAATGTAATGCAGGAAGATATACAGCGCGCCCTGGATTCCGGGATGAATGCCCACCTTGCAAAACCCATTGACCTGCAGAATCTGTATAAAATACTCAGCAAACTGATGAAATAATCGTTCAATTTGGGGTAACGGTCCTTATTGGGCCGCCGGGATTTGGCCCCCTGTAGACCTGTATCTGCTAATCACAGTATACTCTCCGTGGGTGTTTTTTGCCCATGCATATTAAGGAGGAATAATGAACATGAGAAAAATTGCTTTGGCTGTCCTTACCGTCATTGCAGCTGCGGGCCTTACCCTTGCCGGATGTTCCAAAAAAGAGGCCGCCGGCTTGACCATGACAAAGGGCGTCCTGACCATCGGTATGGAAATCGGGTATCCCCCGATGGAATATCTTGCCCCCGACGGCAAAACCCCGATTGGTTTTGATGTATTCATGGGGAAAGCCCTGGCTGACAAGCTCGGCCTTGAGGTGAAGTACGTTGATACCGCATGGGACGGGATATTTGCCGGTGTCACGACCGGAAAATACGACTGCATCATGTCTTCGGTTACCATCACCCCGGAGCGTGAGAAAGCCCATAACTTTACCAAGCCCTACATCGGAAACGCCCTGTCTTTGGTGCTCCTTAAAGGCTCAAAAATCACCGCCCGTTCTCCTCAGGAACTTGCCGGTTTAGGAGTCGCATATCAGGCGGAGACGACCGCGGACTTTTATATGGAAGGACTTGCCGCAAATGGCTTGAAATTCACCCCCTATGAATACGAAAAGGTGATGAATTGTTTTACCGAACTTGAACTTGGCCGTGTTGATGTTATTATCACAGATAAACTCGTGGCGGTTGACTATATCGCTCCCGCAAACAGCCCCTTTGAGATTGTCTGGGAAGGCGCGGCCGATGAAGTATTCGGTATCTGCTTAAAGAAAGGCAACGATGCCCTTACCGAAGCTCTTAACGGTGCGCTTGATGAACTTTTTGCCGATGGATCCATGTTGAAGCTGTCCAATGAAGTGTTCAAAATGGATATGGTTTCGGCGGCCCGTCCGTAACGTTCCTGATGAATGGGGGATCTTGAGTGAATCTGCACACACTTCTCACCTGGATTCCCCAGCTCTTAATGGGCGCACGGGTAACCATCAGCCTGACTATCCTTGCCGTTTCCGCCGGGCTGATTTTAAGTCTCTTCCTCGCCCTGGGGAAGATGTCAAAATTCACCATTCTTAACCGGTTTTGCAGCGCGTATGTTTTCTTTTTCCGGGGCACGCCGCTCCTGATGCAGTTGTATTTTATCTACTATGCGCTGCCGATGGTGTCGCCTGTCTTTATCATCAGAACCGGCGATCAATTTTTTGACCGCTTTATCCCGGCCTTTATTGCCTTTGCCCTGAACTCTGCTGCATACTGCGCGGAGATTATCAGGGCGGCGATTCAGAGCATCGACAAGGGCCAGTTCGAGGCTGCACGGGCGCTGGGGCTTTCGTATCCCCATACTATGAGCCTTGTGGTGGTGCCCCAGGCTATCAGGCGCCTTATTCCGCCGATTGGCAATTAATTTATCATGGTGCTTAAAGATGCATCATTGGTGTCGATGATAGCCCTTGTGGATATTACCAAAGCTACGCGGAATATCGAAGGTTCAACCCGTTCAGCTTTGGTGTATATTCCTGCAATGATACTCTATCTTATTATTACTGCGGTGTTTACGTTTGTTTTCCACAAGCTGGAGAAAAAGTATTCTGTCTACGAATGAGGGGCCGGTAAAATATGTCAATGATAAAAACCGTGGGGATCAATAAATCCTTCGGGCAATTGAAAGTTTTAAAAGATGTGTCCCTCACGGTTGAGCAGAAAGAAGTGGTCTGCATTATAGGCCCTTCGGGGGCAGGCAAGTCCACCTATCTCCGTTCCCTTAACCGGCTCGAACAGATCGACGATGGGCAGATTTATATAGAAGACA
>JAISJS010000263.1 GCA_031261385.1 Treponema sp. | reverse complement strand
GGTCGACGGAACTGGCGGCGACCCTCGAAGAGCTGTACCCCGATCTGATTGCCCAAGGGTTCTCCCTTACCACCGTCTCCCGGCTGATGACCGGCGCAATCAATTCTCCGTGGGATGACGGGTTCTGATAAGCCGATGAAAGTTCTTGGAATTGAATCTTCCTGCGATGAATGCGCCGCCGCTCTGGTAGAGGATGGGAAAATTGTCCTTTCCAATGTGGTAGCCACCCAGATACCCTTTCACGCCGCCTACAATGGGGTAGTCCCGGAAATCGCCAGCCGCAAGCATACCGAATGGATAAGCGGCGTGGTCAGGGAAAGCCTCGAAAAAGCCGGTATAGGCCCCGATGGCGTGGATGGCGTCGCCGTCACCTCCCGGCCCGGCCTTTTGGGCTCCCTGCTTGTGGGCCTGAGCTTTGCCAAGGCCTTTGCCTGGGCCCGGAACATCCCGTTTATCGCCGTGGATCACATGCTGGCCCATTTGTACGCCTCCCGGTGCCAGGCACTTTCCGCCGACGGGTGCCAGGCACCGGAATATCCCTTTTTGGGCCTTCTCGTTTCCGGGGGGCACAGCATTATCTGCCGGGTTGACGATTTTGATGATATAACGGTTTTAGGCGCCACCATCGACGACGCTGTCGGTGAAGCTTTTGATAAGGTGGCAAAGCACTATGGTTTTGGTTATCCCGGCGGGGCGGTTATCGACAAATTGGCCCAATCGGGTAACCCCGGGGCCTTCCGCTTTCCCATGCCGAATTTGTATAAAAAATCCCCCCAGGGGACAGAGCATAACTACGATCTTTCCTATTCGGGGCTTAAAACAGCGGTAATTAACCAACTGGAACAGTTCAGGGTGGGGCCAAAGCCCGAACAGGCCGAAATTGCCGGAAATGAGGGGGCAAATATCGCCGCTTCATTCCAGAAAACGGCGGTGGAGATACTGCTTCGCAGCCTTTTCCGGGCGGCAGAGGATACCTGCCTTAGAACGATAGTAGCCGGCGGCGGGGCGGCGGCCAATTCATACCTCCGGGCCCGGCTTACCGAACGGACGGACCTTACTTGTATCTTCCCGCCCCCGGAACTCTGCGGGGACAATGGCGCCATGATTGCCGGTATCGGCTATCAATACCTGTCACGGGGACAGAGCTCACCGCTGGATGTTACCGCATCGGCCAGGGTAAGCGGGTTTAAGCGGAAGTATCCGTAATAAGACCCTTGACCAAATCCCCCCTTCCTGCTATCATTTTATTTCTACTGATTTTTGCCCCTCAGGGGCCGTTTGAAGGAAGGATATTATGTCACGGACCTGCGATATTTGCGGAAAACATACGGTTACCGGTAATAAGGTGAGCCATGCGAAAAATCATACCCGCCGCGTCTGGAAACCCAATCTCCAGAAGATAAAAACCGAAATCGGGGGGACTTCTGTTACCCTCAAGATCTGCACCCGCTGCCTTAAAAGCGACTTTATTACGAAGAAAGTATAAAATCGCCTTTTTTACCCTCATTGATACTTCTGTTTCAGGTCCTCAAAGGAGATTGATCCGTCAATTTCCCGGATTTGTATGCTGCCGGAAAGTATTTTGAAAAAGAAGGGGGCGATATTTTCGATGGTCAGGTCCTCGCTTTTGCCGCCGTCTTCCTTTTGCAGGGAGTAGGTTTTGATGATTTGCGAGCCTAAGCTGGCGGAAACAATCAGGAAGTGGTTTTCGAGCTTTTCAAAGTCAATTAAGTCGCTTACGAGGACGCGGCCCGCCACGGAATAGCTGTTGAGGAGCAGGCGGGTGTCGGCTTCGTCGACAAGGACGGTGCGTTGGGAATCGGAATTGATGTCCAGGCGGATTTTTCCGGTGTTGGTTTTTTCGGGCTCACCTTTAAAGAGGGCGCCAAGGTCGGCAAGGGTGATGTTGTAGAATTCGGCGCCGGGCAGGGCGGCCATGGGTTCCACCGAAAACGCCGTGGGATACAGCAGGTAGTTGATCCCGCCGGCGTTGACTTCCGGGGCGTTGAAGGTTCCGGCGATAACGTTGTGGAGGGTGAGCGATTTTGTTGCAAAACAGCCGCCCAATACCACACAGTTTTCCAGTTGAATTTCGCCGGCAAAGATGCTTCCCGAGACAAAGCAGTTTTTCAGCTTGAGGCTGCCGCAGTTGATATCGGCGCCGAAAACACAGAGCCCTGAAACAAGCAGGGCCACGATGCTGTCGTTGGAGGCTACGGCCTTATCAAAACGGATATTGCCCCGGGCGTCGTTTTTGATGTGCAGTTCCCGGTGGGCGTAGACGGCGCCCCTGAATTCCGCCGGGCCCTGGTCGATGATGATGTTCCGCCCAAAGACGGCCCCTTCGATGATCACATTCCCCTGAATGTTGACGTCCCGGTCCAGTTCGCCTGAAACTTTGGGCAGTATGCTGGTTTTTACCAGGTTGTCCTGGAGCCCGACTATATTATCCCCTATCCGTAATTCTGTTACTTCTTTCATGGTGCGTTCCTTTATCCTTAATTTTTTTCACCGGCAAGAACCGAAAGCCGGCTCTCCCGCCACAGGTTCATCATGGTATCGTTGATCCGTTTTTGGGTTGGGTCATCGATAAAACTGCTTTCGGCCAGCGCGTTGAATTCGCGGTTGAGGCTGGCCCGTTCATCTTCGGAGATTTCTTCCCACCGGCCTTTTTCCGTGCTGTAGGAAGCGGCTTCTTCCGCAATGGCGGTTTTTGCGTTTTCATTTTCCCAGGGCGGCTGGAAACATTCCTGCAAAAGGCTTGCACTTTCCAGTCTGTCTCCTTCGGAAAAAATGACGGGAACATACACTGCTTCCAAATCCCCGGCGGTTTCTTCGTTGAGAGAGGCGGCGAGCTGTTCCTGAAACACCCTGTCCTGGCTGATATACGCCAAAAGGTTTTCGATAACCGCTTGCGTTTTTTTGTACAGACCCGATGTCAAAATCATTGCGCGGGAGGAACTTTCCTCCTGCGAGGAAACGAGACTGCCTGCGCTCTCCGAGACAATTCCGTTGAGCATATACTGAAGAACTTTTTCCGAGAGGTCAAAGGCAGAACGATCCAGGGCCAGGATGCGCTTGTGACATTCATCATCCAGATTGGCAAAAACCGATCTGTACCGGGAACTGATCCGGTGATAGTCGGTCTCCATTACCTGCTGCTGTTGGGTAACGGCCTTGCCCTGTTCCAGAATGAGGCCGATTTTTGATTTGAACTCATTGCTCAGGGACTGCATCTGCCGGGACAGTTCCGAATTGATCGTCCCGTAAAAACCGTTGATCAGCGCCTGTGATACATTGGTGGTTTTTTCCTGAATGGCGGCGCATTGAGCGGCGTTCATCACGGTAACGGCGCCGGTTAAAAGGTCTATCGAATGGTTCACGCCGGAGACGCTTGCATCAAAGGGTTCGGTCGCCACGTTGATGGTAACGTCAATCGGAACATTTTCTGAGTAGTAGGCGGTAGTACTGCCCCCATGCTCGCTTGCAGGGTAGGAAACGGAAACCGATCCTGAAACATTGACGCTGTCGTGGAAACTTTGGCTATATCCCATTGCCTGCCTCCGTTCCGGGAACTTCCCAATTTACCCCGTCAAAGAGTTCCCTGATTTTAAGCGTTACCCGTTCATCTGAAACTTCCTTTTCGCAGAGGGCCGAAAATTCCCGCGCTACTTCCTGCTTTTCTTCGCCGGTCACATCTCTCCAGCGCAAATTGCCCCTGGTCTCCATAACCTGCGCAGTAATAGCGTTCGTGTGACCTGCATCGCTGCTGCCTGAATAAACCGCTTCCACGGTTTCGCTGCTGCTGATAAAACCTGCGGTCTCGGAAAAAATCACCGGAAGGAAAATCGTGTCGTCACCGGATTCCGGGGAGATACCTGAATCTTCCAGAATACTGTCCAGGGCGTCATTG
>JAISJS010000234.1 GCA_031261385.1 Treponema sp. | reverse complement strand
CCTGGTCAATCAGAAAAAAATCGAAATAGAACTGCTGGCCCTGCTGAAATGGAGCCATGAAGAATCCCTTAAAACCCAGGAAGAGTACCAAAAACGGGAAAAGTCCTATGATCAGGCCCTGATTGCCTATCAGAAGCGGATCGCCGATATGCTCAAGGATACCCGGCTCCAGGACCTTGAAAGCGCCAATGCCGAATACCGCAGGCTGCTTGCCGAGGCGCAGGAACGGTTACGGCTGTATGAAAGCCAGTACGATTCTTCCGAAGAAGATGCTTCTGCGGCGCTGAAAGCCAGGGCGCTTGAAGCACGGCGGGAAGCGGAGTACGGCATAAATGAACTTGAAAATCCTCAAGGAGGACGTCCGTGAAAAAGTCCCATTATCTTGCGGCCCTGTTTTTGCTTATCCTTCTGTCTCCGGCTCTTTCCGCGGCCGATTATTCGAGCGGGAACATACGGCTTACCCTGCATGAAGGAATCGGGCGGTTTTCCCTTTACCGGATAACCGATATGGACGAGGTTGCTTACGAGCCGTTTTTTATCAGCCAGGACCCCCGCACAAGTTTTCTTGCCGTGCTGTTCAACAACCGGATCTACCGGCTTGGAGAATCCTCCTCGTTCCGGGTACGGCTGCGGGAACAGGGCGAAGATCCGGCAATTATTTTTGATTCTTCCCTGCTTCTGGTAACCGAAGAATTTTCGTTTATCAGGACCAAAAATGCATCCTCGGCAAACGGAATACAGATACAGATACGCATCGAAAACAAGAGTCCGGCGCAGGCCGATGTCGGCCTGCGTTTCCTGCTTGATACGAGCCTCGGTGAAAAACGTGAAACTCCTCCGTTTATAACGGATCGCCAAAAAATCAACGCCGAGACCGCCATTGAAACTACCTCCCCCGATCACTTTTGGATTTCACGGAACGATCGGCTGTCCCTTATGGGAAGCATAGACGCCGAAGCGGGGAAAAAGCCCGACCTTGTTCTTTTTTCAAACTGGAAACGGCAGAATGAGGTCCCCTGGAAAACAGCCTATTTGCCGGGAAGAAATTTCAGTTATCTGCCCTATTCAATTGGGGATTCATCGGTTTGCTATTATTATGATCCCCAGCCCCTTTCACGCGGCGAAGAAGTGGTTTACACGTTGTTTCTTGCCGCGGAAGACGAAGCAGGCTTTGAAGGAATTTCCGCAGGGACGCCCCGTGTTGTTCCGGAGATAGTTCCCCTGCCGGTTATTGATGACACACAGGAGACGGATCTCGCCTTGCTGCGGAGCCTTGTCGCCCGCATCGATGACTATTTAGCAGACAATTCCGACCTGACAGAGGAAGAATTAGCATCCATAGAGCAGACTATTGCCATGTTACGGGCGCGCTACCGTTTACCGTGATTACCGCCAATGAAACTTGATCCGATATTAACCAGGGCAACCCATCTCGCCCGATCCGGCAATTTTGACGGGGTCATAAAAACCCTGGAGCCGGAAGTAAACCGTTATTTCGGCTCATACCGGTATTATTACCTGCTGGGCGTTTCCTGCCTCCACTCAGGCGATTTCGGCGGCGCTCTGACCTATTTTAAACTCGCCCGCGAGGTGAAGATCCGTGATCCCCAAGTCCTCCTGGGGCTGGCGGTTTTGTACCTCCGCCGGGGCGATACCCAGCGCGCCGTGGATTATTATCTTGAGGTGCAGGATCTTGATGAAAAAAACCGCATCGCCAAACGGGCCCTCAAAGTTATCCGGAAATATGCGGGGCAGGACAATCTTACCGCCTGGATTGAATCGGGAAAGCTCAGCGCCCTGTACCCGCCGGTTCCGGCTGCAGGTTTTTCCGCGCGGCAGCTGCTGATTCCCGCTGCTGTTGCTGCCGTCGTTGTGCTTGTTCTGGGACTTTTGGTAAAAATTCGTGTTTTACCAAACCCCTTTCCCCGGGTGGAAGGGCCGCGGGGAACTGCCGAAATGTACCTTAACCGCGATGAAAAGCGGGAGCCCGTGGAAAACGGGGGAAGTTACCGGTATATCCTTACCCGTGTTCAGGTACTGGATACCTATGACCGGGCTCTCCGCCTCTTTACCGAATACCGTGATGATGCGGCAAAGATCAACATCAACCGGATTCTCGAATCCAACGCCTCCGATCCTGTTAAAAACAAATCCCGCATCCTTCTGCAGTATATGGTTCCCCCCGGTTTTGACAGTTTCAAACGGGATGACAATGTTTCGTACAGCGACGCGATAAAAGACCCGTTCCTCTACCGGAATGTTCACGTAATCTGGCGGGGAATGGCTACCAATGCAGAAATCCTTGAAACCATCACCGCCTTTGATTTTCTTGTGGGCTACGATACCCGGCGTTCCCTTGAAGGAATAGTGCCCGTGGTTTTTGACAAGGCCGCCGCCATTAACACCGAACGGCCCCTGGAGGTCCTCGGTCGTATCGTGCCAATATCCACCGAACGAGGCGTTGACATACGGCTTGAAGGCGTTGCCATACACCAGAGCGGACTACTGGAATGAAAGTACAAAGAAATTTTAACCGCAAAAGCCGTTACAAGGTACCATGGCTGTTATGAAAGCGGTGGTACAGCGTGTTCTTGATGCTTCGGTTTCTGTCGATGGAAGCGTCACCGGTAAAATAAAAAGCGGCCTCCTTGTGTACCTTGGCGTTGCCAATGGCGACAGCGAAAAAGACGCCGATTGGCTTGCCGAAAAAATCGCAAATCTCCGTATTTTTGAAGATGCTAATGGTAAAATGAACCTGTCTGTTAAAGAAATCATACAGAATAAAGCAAATTCTAACATTGGGGTGCTTGTAGTATCTCAATTTACGCTATTGGCCGATGCCCGCAAGGGACGGCGGCCCTATTACGGTGATGCAGCGGAGCCGGAAAGGGCAAAACAGCTTTATGAATACTTTATGGATACGGTTCGCGGAGAGGGTCTAATCTGCGAAAGCGGGGTGTTCCAGGCCCACATGAAAGTAACGTATACCAATGACGGGCCGGTGACGATACTGCTGGACAGCAAATAAACCGGTTCTATTGATTAAAAAGGTTCGGTGAATTCAAATAAATTCCCGCGTCAAAGGGCCGCAGGAGTTTGCTCATGGAGGTATTGGACACAATCGTGCGGATGATGCGGGAGGACAGTTCCGCCGAGGGGACTATCTCCAGATTGGGTATTTTATCGGTCATAAGGCATGAGCAGCAAATGGTGTCAGTCACCATTATCCGGTTAAGGAGCCCCTCGGCGCAAAGTTGGGAAAGGCGCCGGGCAGCGGGTTCGGAAAAAAGGGCGTGAACAGAGATGATATTTACTTCGGCGGGTTTAAACGGAGCAAGGGCCCGTATAAGGCTTTCCACGGAACCTGCGGTGTCGACCATGTCGTCGACTATCCAGAGCACCTTTCCTTCGATGGGTTCTGCGGAAAGAATGTTGATGGACTCAATGGTGTTGGTTTTGGAATAATCCCGCTGTTTATGGGCCACCACGAGCGGGGCGCCAAAGGCATTGGCAAACTGACGGGCAATTTTCTCGCCGCCGGCGTCAACCGAGCAAAACGCCCAATGGGGCCGCACCACGTTTTCCAGGGTTTCAATATTATGAATATACGCGTCACAGAGGTCGCGCTTAAGCAGGGTCAGGGCGGGAATATCGTCCACCATGCAGATTGTGGGGTCCACCATCGACTTGGATTTATCCGAATGGAGCTGATAGGTTACCAGGTGGCCGGCGCCCAGGCTGGAAAGGATTTTGACATGGACCCAAAGCCCCACGGAACTGCGGCGGGTAGTACGATCCGAGCGGGAACAGGAGATAAACGGCTCAAAAACGATAATTTTTGCCGCCTGGGACCGTTTAAGGGCGTCTATCGCCTGGTAAAGCTCTATTTTTGCTTCTTCCACGGTGATTTCCGCCTCATTCCGGGCGGCGCTCGTAAAAAGGATTACATCCTTTCCCCGAATTGAAGATTTGACCACCACCTCCATCTCCCCGTCGGCAAACCGGTC
>JAISJS010000099.1 GCA_031261385.1 Treponema sp. | reverse complement strand
CCTAGTGTTCTGTAATAGTCAAATGACATAATAAGAAAAATGAAGAGAAACCGCAGAGAACACGGAGTAGGCGCAGAGGACGCGGAGAATACCAAATAAACTTCAAATTCTCTTGTCTTTTTCACTCCGCGTTCTCTGCGTTTGCACGCTTTCGCGTGCACCCCTCTGCGTCCTCTGCGGTTCTGTCTTCTGTTTATTACACTACGTTAGTTCGCGCTTGCCCCCATAATCTCTTTATAGTTTGAAGCATCGATCATTGTGGCGCTGAAAGGATAAAAACCATACGCGGTGCCAAATTGCGCTATTTGGTCGGGAGTGGCGGTTTTTTTGTTGTCGGTATAGGCTTCTTTACCGTTCAGAATCCAATCCATTGCCGCATTGCCTGCGAGGGTGCCGTCAAGTACCGGGTCGATGTACGCAGTAGCTTTGAAGCAGGAATAGGCTTTTTTGAATTCATCTTTGGCAAGGTAGCCGCCGACACCGGCGACAATGGCGTTCTTGTCTTTACCGGCCTGTTCAAGAGCGCGGGTAGCGCCCTGTGCGCCTTCATCATTCGGGGCCATTACGATCCAGTGGGTAATAGCCGGGTTAGCGGTAATCGTAGCAGATGCAACATTAAAGCCTTTTTCTGATGTGCCGTCATAATCGGCAACAATTAATTTCTTCGCGTCAAATGCGGGAACACCTTTTAAGAAGAAGTCTTTTGCACCCAGACTGCGGGGTACGCAGGAGGAAACTTCCGGCATGTTCATCAGCATAAAACCGGTGGTTGCGGCATTTGCGGCCATGTTGTTTTTTGCATAATATTCGGCAAGATAAACGCCGATACCCTCACCTACTTTGTAGGCGTCGAGTGCAAGCGCCGGAGCAATGAGCTTACCGCTGCCATCAATAAGCGGATCGTCATCGGCAAACACTTTGATACCTGCCGCTTTACAGCGGTCAACGGTAATCTGCGACAAATTCTGATCCGGCGGACAGACAATAAGCACATCAACCTTACGGGAAATTACCGTGTCAAGCGCCGTCATGTATTTATCGGGGTTCATTGCACAGTCAAACATAAGAACGTCACTTGCGCCTCGCGCCGTCGCCGCTGCTTTCATGGCGCCCGATGTACCAACAAACCATTCCTGGGAAAGGTCTTTGCAGATAAATGCAACCAAAGGCCCTTTGCCGCCTTTTGAATCTCCTTCCCCGCCTGCAAATACCATTGACGTTACCGTCAATGCTACGAGCATTACTGCCAGCAATTTTTTCATAACTCCTCCAGGTAAAACTTCTCGAAATATTTCCTCGGGCAACGCCCGGTTATGCACCTAATTTACGCCGTCTGTTGCGTATATAATCAAATGATAATGCGGTAATTAACAAGAGGCCGCGGGATACCGTCTGCCAGAATGACGGTACATTCAGCATCATTAAGCCGTTGTTAAAACCCTGCATGATGAATAAGCCGATTAGCGCGCCTGACAGCGTTCCGACGCCGCCCAGCATGGCGACACCGCCGAGTACCACTGCGGTTACCGCGTCAAATTCCAGCCCTTCGCTGGTAGACGGCTGACCGGAACTCATGCGGCCCGCCTGAATGATTCCGCCAAGCGCCGCGAATGCGGATGTCATCATATATATTTTGGTCCGTAACTTTTGCGCGTTGATTCCCGCGAGCCGTGCGGCAGTTGCATTACCGCCTACCATATATACGTTGCGCCCGAACCGTGTGCGGGAAAGCACTATCATGAATATTGAAAAAGAAATAATAAAAATAATTACCGGTATCGGTATGCCGGCTACACGTCCCGAACCGAGTTTAAGAAATAGATCATTGGTAACAAAAACCGCTTTGCCGCCGCAAATGATAAACGCCAGCCCGCGGAAAATCGACATTGTCGCCAATGTCGCGATGAATGCTTCCAGTTTTAATTTATTAACCAGTAAAGAATTCAGAAAACCGATACACAATCCGCCGCAGATAACGATAATCATGGCAATAAACAGCGGTATCCCGTTTCGCAGCAACAGCGACATAAATACCCCTGAAAACGCCGCTACGCTTCCCGGAGACAAGTCTACATGGGCGGTTATTATCAAGTAACATTCACCGATAACCACCATGCCGACAATTGAAGAAGCTATCAATATATTGATAATATTGCTTTTGGAAATAAATAATCCGTCAGTCAATATACTGAACACCACAATCACGATGATTAATGCAGCAATGAGTCCTATTTTGTCGGAGCCCAACAGGCGTTTCCAAAGGGGCGTATTACCATACTCTTCCCTGATTTGATTTTTGGCTGCATTTCCTTTTCTCATTTTACCCGTCTCCTACATATTCTGCATTGCAAGTTTTAGAATTTTATGTTCTTCTGCTTCATCGCGGTTAAGCATACCGGTTATACTGCCCTGGCACATAACAATTATCCTGTCGCACAGTCCCATGATTTCAGGAAGTTCGGATGAGATAAAAATAACCGCTATGCCCTGCTTTGCAAGGTCGCATACAATCTGGTAAATCTCACTTTTTGAACCGACATCAATGCCCTTGGTCGGCTCATCCAGGATCAAAAGTTTTGGCTGCGTGGCAAGGGCCCGTGCAAAAATGGTTTTCTGCTGATTGCCGCCGGACAGCTCCCCTATGTGCTTGTCTATATTCGGCGTGCGTATATTAAGCCGTTTAACGCCGTTCCTGGCCAGTTCACGTTCCGCTTTATTGTCAATTAAAAAATTTTTTAAAATTTCTTTTAGCGCAATGACACTGATATTGTCTTTTACCGAGCGTATTCCAAAAATGCCCTGATCTTTCCGGTCTTCCGGGCACAGCATAATGCCCTTTGCAATGGCGTCTTCGGGGTATTTAACGGCGAGCTCTTCACCGGAAAGCCAAATTTGCCCGGCCGTTTTTTTGTCGGCGCCAAAAATTGCACGCATCGTTTCGGTACGTCCTGCGCCGACAAGTCCGGCAAACCCGACAATCTCCCCGCTGCGTACTTCAAAACTGACATTTTTAACATTATCGGCGGCAATGCCCTGTACCCGTAACACCACATCGCCTGAATTACTGTTTCTCGACAACGAATTAAAAATATCGCCAAGGTTGCGTCCCACCATGCTGCGGATAATATCATCTTCCGTTGTATCGGCAGTTGGCACCTGTTTTACAAACTTGCCGTCTTTTAAAATTACCACCTGGTCTGTAATACGGAATATCTCTTTCATGCGGTGGGATACATATAAGACTATCATGTCTTTTTTAAGCTGATTGATAATTTCAAACAGCCGGTCAATTTCCGCGTCGGATAAACTCGCCGTCGGTTCATCAAAGGCGATAATTGAAGGATGACGGCGGTACGCCTTCATTATTTCGACCATTTGCTGGAATGCGACAGAAAGATCCCGCACCCGCGTGTTGGCCTTAAACGGCAGTTTGAACTCGTCAATAATTTTCTGGGCTTCTTTGTAGAGCGTATTAAAATTGACAATGCCGGCTTTATTTACGGGAATTTCTTCCATAAAAATATTTTCCGCTACGGAAAGATACGGAATTATCTGGCGCTCCTGGTATATGATGCTGATACCGTAACGAATCGCCTCAAGCGGGTCCCTGAAATTTTTTTCCTGACCGTCGACTAAATATTCACCGCCGTCATGGTGGTAATCCCCGTTAAGGATTTTTAAAAGCGTACTTTTTCCTGCTCCGTTTTCCCCGACAAGGGCTGTCACCTGCCCCCGTTTGGCGATAAAACTTACGTCATCCAGTGCACGAACTCCGGGGAAGGTCTTTACGATATTACGGAACTCCAACAGTTCGCTCAATTTTATCTCCTGCTATGGGTATTGTATCACGGTTTTCCATATTCGCAAGCAAATTTTTTACAGCAAAAAACTCAGTTTTATCCCCTAAAAGTATTTATCCTGATTTTGAAAAACCTCCGCCATGGCCAGTATGTTTTCCGAAGGTATATCCCGGGGCATGGCATGGGTCGGTGCAATAATCAAACCCCCTCCCCCACGCAAAATATTTACCACCCGGACAATTTCCCTTTTCAATTCATCGGGCTTTACATAGGGCAGCACTTTTTGTGTTGATACGCCGCCCCAAAAACTT